>CAZDYB010000650.1:0-2845 GCA_964509045.1 uncultured Akkermansia sp. | reverse complement strand
TGCGCGTGGAGCGGGGGCGGGGCGTGCGGCCGTAGCCGTAGCCGTAGCCGTGGGGGCAGCGCCAACCGGCTTGGCCTGTGCCGATGCCATGGAAGACTTGGGAGCGCCGGCAGGAGGTACAGGCACTGCAGGAGCTGTCGAGGCGGACGCGGGAGCGGCACTTGATGTTGCCGCCGCCGGCGTCGACGCGGCAGGAATCCTGATGGAGGGCCCGCCAGCTGGCTTTGGAGGCAAGCTGATGCGGACGGTCTGCTTCTTCTGGGCTGCGTCCGCCGGTTTCGGCGGTTCTGACGCAGGCGACGGAGTAGGGGGGACAGGATTGTTTTCCGACATAAAGCGTGCTCTGACCCACGCTAGGAAGGGGTCTGCTTCGGTGTCAACCGGTTTGACTGTGGGAGATGAAAAAGTGTGTGGGGAGACGGAGGTCCTGAAGTTGTCGAAATGGCGTCTATATCGGTTGGGCACCCCGGCCGATTCTATGTCTGGGTGCGGGGTGCCCCGGTAAGGGAATCGTGGATTGAGCGAAAGTCAGTAGCGGTCGCGCCGGGGTCCGCGATCCTCGCGTCCACCGCGTCCACCGCCGCCACGCTCGCGTCGATCGCCACCGCCGCGGAATCCCCCGCCACCACCGCCTCCACCCCCACCTCCGCGGTATCCGCCTCCACCCCCTCCTCCGAAGCCACCCTCCCGGGGAGGGCGTTCTTCCCGGGGGCGCGCGATGTTGACGGTCAGGGGACGGCCGCCGAGGTCCTGACCGTGGAACATGTCGACGGCGCGTTGGGCTTCTTCAGCGGTGGCGAACTCGACGAATGCAAAGCCACGGGAGCGGCCGGTGAACTTGTCGAGCATCAGGTTGACGTTCAGGACCACGCCCGCAGCGGAGAAGTGATCCTGGAGGTCTGCCTCCATCGTCTGGTAGGACAGATTGCCCACAAAAAGACGATTCTGGTTGTCCATAACACGAAGGCCGCTTCAAACACCGCGGCGGGGGCTCTGCCCAGGCAGAACTCCGATCGGGACTCGCAACCAATAATTCCAGCGGCCCCGCAAACCGTCACCATGACGCCGACACTGCATGCTGAAATCGGAAGGCATTATTTGGCCCAATCGAGTGCAGTGGGTCAAACGGGTTTTGTTGATGGCCTGCAGGGCATTCCGGTTGTCGCTTGACGGTGGGGGGATTGGCGCATGCACAGTTTGGCACGCCATGAGATTGTTCATTGCCCTTATCCTGTCGGTTGCCTGGCTGCCGGGGTTGGTGGTCGCCCAGGGCACCAACGCGGCGGTCTCGGTCTTCCGCGACCGGAATCTGGAAGCGGTGGTCCGCCAGCAGGTTTTTTCGAAGCGGAATTCGGACCAGCCGTTGACTGCGTCGGATGTTGCCAACGTGGCGGTGGTCCAGGGCAGTTTCCGCGGCATTGCTGACCTTGCCGGACTGGAGCATTGCAAGGCGCTTGCGCTGGTGGAACTGGCCGGCAATCAGATCGTGGATCTGACCCCACTGAGCGGCCTGCGCCATTTGCAGTCCGTGCATCTGGCATCGAACCGGGTTGAAGACATCACGGCATTGGGAACCCTGCCTGCGCTTCAATACATCCAGTTGGAATGGAACTCGGTGATGGATCCCTCTCCACTGTCCCGATGCACCAATCTCGCTTCGGTTTACCTCTCCCATAACCGGATCAGGTCGATCCGTTCGCTGACGAACCTGCCGCGCCTGGTGACACTTTATGCCGACAACAACCGCCTGAAGGATGTGGACGGCATCGAGGGATTGCGAGGGCTGTCGACCGTTTCCCTCGCTGACAACCGTTTGAAGGATGTTGGGTCGATTTCCCGGTTGAGGGCGCCTTCGTTGATCATCCTGGATGGGAACCGGATCCGGGATCTGACTCCCCTGGTGGAAGCTGCCCGGGCGGACCTGGCGGGTTCCCGGACCTGGGCCCCGTTCGTCGGGCTTCATCTCAAGGGCAATCGGCTCTCGGCCAAATCGAAGAAGAGGTTGGCGGATCTGGAGAAGGAAGGTGTGCGGGTCGTCTTGAAGTGATCCCTGGTGAAGTCCTTGAACGGACCCCTGGGGAGGGGATCTCGGGTGGGCAGGTGGGGTGGCATGGCGTTGGTTGACACTTTGCATCATCGGTCCAACCTGTGGTGATGAGAAAGCTGCTCACCCTCATTTCTGCTGCACTGACGACCACGCTTATGTTTGCCGCCCCACTTCAGGAGATTCCCCTCAAGGACATTGATGGGAAGGATACCACGTTCAAGGCCTTCGACGGAAAGGTGGTGTTGGTGGTGAATGTGGCGTCGAAGTGCGGATACACCCGGCAATACAAGGGGTTGGAGTCCGTACACCGACAGTTCAAGGACAAGGGTTTTTCCGTGGTTGGGTTTCCCTGCAATGACTTCGGCAAGCAGGAACCGGGGACGGCCACCGAGATCAAGGAGTTCTGTTCGGCGACGTATTCGGTGACGTTCCCCCTGATGGAAAAGCTCCACGTCAAGGGTCCGGAGCAGCATCCGTTCTACGCGGCATTGACCGGCAAGGACGCGAAGTTCCCGGGCGACGTGAAGTGGAACTTCGGGAAATTCCTGATCGGCAAGGATGGCAAGGTCCTCAAGCGATGGGATTCGGGAACGGAACCCGACTCCGCCGAAGTGGTGGCGGCCATTGAAGAAGCCTTGAAGTCCAAGTGAACTGAAGCCGATGCGGGTGGTTGAAGGGGCGCCGGGTCATTCCGGCGCCCCTTTTCGTTTGAGCCTGGGCGCGGGAGTTTCCGCCCTATGAAAGGTCGCGATCCTCCAGGTCGGATTCCTCGAGCCCGAGGTAGTGGCCGAGTTCGTG
>CAZDYB010000649.1:0-2849 GCA_964509045.1 uncultured Akkermansia sp. | reverse complement strand
GGGGACAGGCTCCCGGGATTGGGGACAGGCTCCCGGGATTGGGGACAGGCTCTGGGGATTTCGACGGACTCTTGGCCGAGCGATCGGGAAAGTGGTTTTGGACTGAAGCTTCGTCGCACCCGATCACATCAGTCTCCAGCGTCGTCCTGCTGGGTCAACGTACCGGCGAGGACAAAGTCCCGCTTCAGCAGGAATGCAATGCCCGGGCTTTTTTCGGGAAGGCCATGGCGTGCCCGATTCCAGGTCCGCCCGCGGTCTTCCGAGTAGTAGATACCGGCAGATGCTCCTGCCAGGACAAGGCCATCGTCGTTGGCCCCCAGCTCCCAGACGGGCGCATCGGGAGACAACTCGCCAGAATCATCCGGCTGCAATGCTGACAAAGGGCCGAAGGATTGAACGGTTGCTTCACCCCTGGACCAGGAAGCGCCCCGATCTCGACTCGACAACAGACCGCCGGGATTGTGTCCGGCGATGAGTGTATCCGCGACGCCGGCCAACGCGAGGGGTGTCACCGGGCCTGTCTTCGCCCAGGAATGCTGTTGTTCATCCAAGGCGTACAGGCCCTGGCTGTAGAGTCCTGCGAAGAGTTTCCCCCGGACAACTGCCAGGGCGAAGATCTGGGAGTTGCTGGGCAGTCCGTCCGAGAGGTGGCTCCAAGGCTGTCCCGACCCATTGGAGACCCATACGCCGTTGGCATCTGTTCCGGCATGGATCCGATCCCCGTGGGTGATGAGGCACCGAACCTTCTGTGATGGGAACGCGCCCTCGACCGTCCAGGTTCGCCCACCGTCCGACGAGACCAACAAACCCCGGGCATCGGTTCCGGCGTAGGCTTTCCGGCCCAGGACAGCGAATGATAGGATGCGGCCCGAGGTCAGGGCGGCACCTGCGGCCGGTCGCCAGTTCCGTGCCTCATCTGCGGAGATGAAAATGCCGGCGTCCGTCCCGGCGAACAGAACTCCGTCGGCGGAGCCAAACGCATTGATCCGGGATTGCCCGGGCATGCCGGAATCCGAGCGGATCCACGAGCGGCCGTGGTCGCTGGATTTGAACACGGCGAAGTCATCTGCGTTGGCGTTGGATCCAACGAGGGTCGTTGCCGCGAGAACGGTGGCGATGGCGAGAAGGGTGGATGAGCTCATGGAAAGATGCAGGCGGCTGTCCGACATCGGCACCGGCAGACCTTGTTCAAAGGACGGGCGGGAACTCGATCTCGTGGATCGTCTGGCCGTCGAGTTTGCGCATGGTGAACCGGAGTTGTCTGGCGTCGGCGTGGCCTTCGATCCAGGTGGCGGAGGTGGGTTGGGGTCCGCCACCCACGATCTGGCCGTAGGGGAATTCGGCGGTGCCGGGGATCCATGCCGGGCGATGGGTGTGTCCGGAGACGATGACCTGGGCTTTCCATCGGACGAGGGCGTCGTGCCACGCGGCGCGACTGCGTCCGCTGTGTCGGTCGAAGCCGTCGCCCGCATAATCCTGGGGACGTTCATCGAGCCATCGGAGTGGGATATGGCAGAAGACGACCCGATACGGCGCGGATGCCATCGCTGGGGACCGCAGGAGGGTGTCGAGCCAGGCGGCCTGTTCGGCGCGGAGTTGGTCGAAGGCGACGCGTCCGCGGAAGCTGGGGTGGTTGTCGGGTTTGTCTTCGCCGGTGTGGAGGCAGACGGCGGCGAGCGGTCCGGAGCGGAAGGCATGGAACGGGCGACCTGACGGGGTGGGAATGAGTTCGGGAACGCGAAAGGCCCAGGGACCGCGGACGTCGTGATTGCCCCAGAGGACATGCAGGGGTCGGCCACGGGTGATGTCGCGTCCGCCGGGATGGAGCAGGGTGGGAATCAGGTCTTCCTCGCGATGCCAGTCGTTGCAGGTGTCGCCGTTCCAGATGTGGAAATCCGAGGTGGGAGTGACGTCATCGAGTTTTCCGATGGTCTCGTTGTTGACGTGGGTGTCGTTCCAGACGGTGAACCGGGTCTGGGCGGCGCCGGGATTGAGGGTCTTGAACGGTTTCCAGTCGCTGACTTCCTCGCGGGGTGAGGTGTCGGTGCTGCGGGTGATGGATCGGATCCGGTAGGCAACGCCGGGTTGAAGGCCGGTGACGCGGACATGGAGGATGCGGGTGCCCTGCGGGGTGAAGCCGAAGGAATCCGATTGGGCGACCCCGCGGGATCCGTCATCGGTTTCCCATTCGATGCGTCCGAGGCAGCGTTCACGGACACCCCACACGGCATCGAAACCGTCGGAGCGGGGGGCCTGGAGGGTGAGCGGGGTGGTGGCGAGGGAAGTGGCCGCGGTTTCGGGATTCTGGGCGATGACGGAAGGGGTCTGGGCGGCAGCGACGGAGCCCAGGGCGAGTCCGTGAACGAAGCGACGACGGTTCATAGGTCGAACCTATCGTGGAGGATGCCGGGCCGGGAAGTGCGACGGGTTCGGAGGGTGGGATGGGAGCGGCGAGGGTTGATCGCCGGGATGAGATTCGACGGCGACCGGACGGCGGCGCGCCGTCGGGAGGTGTTTCGCGCGGAGGCGCAAGGAACGCCGAGGGGAATGGGATGGGAGCCTGTCCCCGGGGGGGAGTTTGTAGATTTTGAAAGGCGGGCTGGGAGAAGGAACGTCAGGGCCTTCGGGTCAGTTCGCCCTTGGTCAGGCCATGGACGACCATCACCTTTGGAGGCGGTTGCGGGATTTCGACGGTGAGCACCAGCTGGTCGTCGGGTGATTCGTGGGAGAACGGGCTGAAGGTGGTGCGGTGGGATCGAAGCCAACGTTCGGTGGGGGAACCCGGATTGGAGAAGAGGAGGAGGGCGTCGAGATCCGGGCACTGGTATTCCTGATGTGCCGCGACGAAC
>CAZDYB010000648.1:0-2853 GCA_964509045.1 uncultured Akkermansia sp. | reverse complement strand
CACCCCAATCCCCAACGCACCCCCCGAACCACCCTCCCCGATCACACAGGCGATGATCGGCACTTCCAGCAACATCATCTCCCGGAGATTCACCGCGATCGCCTCCGCGATATGCCGCTGCTCGGCTCCGATCCCCGGATACGCCCCCGCAGTATCGATCAACGTGATCACCGGCAACCCGAACTTGTCCGCCATCCGCATCAGCCGAAGCGCCTTCCGATACCCCTCCGGATGCGCCGAACCGAAGTTGCGCAGGATGTTCTCCTTCGTATCCCGGCCCTTCTGGGTGCCGATCACCATCACCCGCTGCTCTCCCAGCCGCGCAAATCCTCCCACCACCGCCCGGTCATCCCCAAACAACCGGTCCCCATGCAGCTCCTCGAATCCAGTGAAGGCATGGTGGATGTAGTCGAGGGTGTAGGGCCGACGCGGATGCCGGGCCAACTGCACCCGTTGCCACGGGGTCAGGTTGGAATAGACCTGACGTTTCAACGCCTCGATCTTCCGTTCCAACATCCGCATTTCCTCTTCAAAACTGATGCCCAGGGAATGGGTCTCGGGATGTTGCCGCAGATCCTCCAGCTTCCTCTGGAGCTCATCGATCGGCTTCTCGAAGTCGAGCTGATGCTTCATTGAATTGGTCCATGGCCGGAACAACGTCCCGACCCGTCGCACGCTACTTCCACCCCCCCGTTCCCGGCAACGACGGACTTGCCCCGAAAAAGTTTAACCGCGGATGACGGGGATGAACGCGGATGGAACGGAACTCTGTAACTGGATCAGGCCGGAATCCCGTCGGCCTTGAAGAAGCGTTACACTTCGATCTCGGCATGCTCCGTCGGACATCTCCCACCTCGGGGGCTGCTGGCGGGGCGGGGCCGGTTCTCGCCCGAAAGCTTGCAGTTCGCATGCCTTGTTCGCGGGTTTGTCTCGGTACCTGCACCGGTCCGCGCAGCCGCGGGATCCACGCGGCCCGGGTCTTCCGGATCGACCCAGAGATCGGTGACCTGGAGCCGACCGGCCAGGACCTGTCGGTCGGGAACCCGGTCTGCGTGCTGTTCGTCTCTGCGCGAGATTCCTCCCCATTCCAACTGCATGGACACGGCTGAACCGGCCCTGGGCCGGGACCGGGAGTTCCCGGTTCCCGCATCACTCGAGTTCCTCGACCAGGAAGAAATCGAGGGGCTGGGCCGTGGCGATCTCCACGGCCCGCGGCCCGGCCTCCCCGGCGGCGACATCCGCCACCAGGTCGAACGGGGTGGTGGCGTCCCATGAGCGGAGCCGGAGGATCCGGTAGCGTTTCCCGGCTTCGGCGTACCACTCGACACCCAGTGCGGCGCCCTCGCGCCGGAGACTCTTCACCAGGAAGCGGAGACGTTCGGTGCCGGACGAACCGGTGTTGCGGAGGAAGTCCCAAGCGAGGCGGTGCTCCCGGGCAGGTTCCCCATCGCCCCCGATTTCCGTGTAGGTCCAGGCGGCCGCGGTGTAGGCGAGGGTCAGCGTCTCCAGCGGACCGGCCCCGGAGCCGGCGGCGGGCAGGTCGGTCCGGTGGGCGGTGATCACAACGTTGGATAGGGCCACACGGAAGAGTCGGGATCCCCCCGGGCCCGACCGGATGAACTCGGTGGCGACCACCGGGATCACGGTGCCGCTGGCCGCGGCCTGGAAGATTCCGGGCGAAGCCCGGTCCGGTCGCTTGGTGACCCGAACGGCACCCGGCACCGCCCGCCCGGTGGCGGACCCCGGGGACATCAGCCGGTCGAAGGATTGGCCGAAGCTCAGGAGTTCGATCCAGTCCTTGTGGTCCGTATCCCGGACCTCGCCGGCGAGGTCACGTCCCGCGTCGAGGAATATCCGGGCCGCCCGTGCGGGCGTCGCGGCGAGGAGGACGGTCAGGGCCAAGGCGAGCCATGGGACGCAGCCGCCAACAGCAAGCCGGGACTTCATCAGTTCGTTCCTCCAGCCGGGTCGGCCTTCACCCGCACGGTGGCATCGACAGGATCCACCGGGCGTCCGTTGACATCGAACGAGGGGACATAGGTGACCTTGATTTCCTCGAAGTTCAGGGAGAACGACTCCATCGGCCGCGCCTCACTGGAACTCCCGCCGCCGCCGACCTGGTAGGACGTCACCAGCACGTTCTTCAGCTCGTAGGTGTAATACGTCGCCTCCTGATCGGGACCGAGGTTGCGGGTGAGATGGAAGGTGACGCTGGGGAACACATGCCCGGTGGCCACCGCCTCGGCGAGCTTGGGAGAGGACTTGTCGAGACTCTTGACCACCACAATGTCGGCGAGCGGTAGGTTCGTCGTCCCGGCTCCATCCGCCGCGGGGCGACGAAGTCCCGCGGTGAGGCTCTGGATGATGATCCAGTCCTTGTGGCCCGTGGCTTGGGACTCGCCGTCGACCCCGTCGAACTTGATGTAGGCGGCGCCGGAAACGGTTCCGGCGAGCAAGGACGAGGCGAGAAGGATCAGGACGGGACGATGTGGTTTCATGTCGGTCCATAGGCGAGGAGCAGGGGGCGTGCCGTCATCATGAATGATAATCCCGGGGTCAGGGCCTGCGGATGGAACAACTGACCCTGGAAAAGGCAGTTTGATCCGCAGATTGCGCAGATGACGGAGATGATCAGGAGCTTGGATTGGGCGTGCCATTCACCTGCAAGGTGACGTCTTCGCCGGGCTTGGGTGCCGTCATTTCTGCCCGTCTATCTGCGCCATCAGCGCCATCTGCGGATAGATGAACTGCCGATTCTAGGCTGACCCAATCGGGTCGTGACCAAATGTGGGGGCAATGGTGTCCGGGCGGCATGTCTAACTCTAGATCATGCGGTTCATATAACACTTCCAA
>CAZDYB010000647.1:0-2857 GCA_964509045.1 uncultured Akkermansia sp. | reverse complement strand
AGACATAATAGGTCCCGCTCACCACCGAGTTCGGATGGAGATGCAGGCTGTGCGACACCCGATGCGGCATGATGTTGATCCAGCAATCACTCATCTCCAGCCGATGCCCGCCCAGGTCCCAGTCCAGCGCCTTCGCAAATCCCTTCACGTGCCGGTCCACCAACCGTTGCAGCTCCATGAACGTGCTCGACATCCGATGGACCCCGTCCATGGATCCATAGGAGGTATAGCCACCGGGGTAGTTCTTCTCCGACCATTCGCGGCCTTCCTCGTCATAGGCCTCGATCTGACGGCATTCCTTCTGCAGTTCGCGGTTCCATTTCTGACCCGCCCGCTGCAATGGCGCCGTGTAAATGTAGGTGGGAAACCAACCCTCGATGCGCTTCACCCGCCCGTTCTACCCCGCTCCATCCCAAGCCTCAATCCCGCCGGACACGCGCCGCGACAGACGGGCGCATCCCGGACATCCCTGCGCGTGGCTCCATCCATCTTGGGCTTTGCCTCGAACCCATGTTTTCCCTTTAATCCGCCCTCAGTTCGGTCCGCTGGACTGTTCCGAGACCCTGTTCCGCAATACGGCCTGTTCCCGATGGCCGAGTCCGGTCTGGGTCTCCATCTGATTCAGCCGGACCTCTCACACGCGTCTCAGCATACTCCTTCGACCCCCGTCCAACCATGGCCAATCATCCTTGGAGATTCTTCCGCGCAGGCGGTTTCAATCAGGTCAAACTCGAAACCGGTGCCGACCTCATGCACCTCCCCGAGCTCGACCAGAAACTCTGGGTCGCGCTCGCCTGCCCCACCACCGGCCTCGAATTCGATCCCCAAACCCTCGCCCTCATCGATTCCGACAAGGATGGCCGGATCCGTGCCCCGGAACTGATCGCCGCCATCCAGTGGACCGGCTCCCTCCTCCGCAATCCCGACGACCTCGTTCGTGGCTCGGAAAATCTCCCGCTCGCCGCCATCAACGACACCGTCCCCGAAGGCAAGGTGCTCCTCGATAGCGCCCGTCAGATCCTCATCAATCTCGGCAAGGCCAACCAACCCCACATCGGCCTCCCGGAAGTCGCCAATACCGCCCAGATCTTCGCCCAGACCGTCTTCAACGGCGACGGCATCGTCCCCGCCGACTCCGCCACCGATGACGCCACCAAGGCCGTCATCAACGAGATCATCGCCACCGTCGGATCCGTCCCCGACCGCTCCGCCAAGCCCGGCATCGATACCGGGCTCATCGAGAAGTTCTTCACCGAACTGGCCACCTTCAATGCCTGGGTCACCCGCGGCGAAACCGAGACGGCCACCCTGCTGCCCCTGGGCGATGCCACCGCTGCTGCCGCCGCCGCGGTCCGCGCCGTCAAATACAAGGTCGACGATTACTTCGGCCGTTGCCGCCTGGCTGCCTTCGATTCCCGGGCCGCCGCCGTCCTCAATCGGGAGGAAAAGGAATACCTGTCCATCGCCGCCGGCAATCTCCAGATCAATGCCGCCGAGGTCGCCGGATTCCCCCTCGCACTCGTCGCCGCCGGCAAACCCCTTCCTCTCGGCACCGGGATCAATCCCGCCTGGCAGGGCGCCATTGCCACCCTCCGCTCCGCCGCCATCGAACCCCTCGTCGGCAAGCTCGAGGTCCTCACCGAGGAAAACTGGGCGGCAATCCTCGCCAAACTCGGCCCCTTCGAATGCTGGACCGCCGGCAAGCCCGCCACCTCCGTCGAAAAACTCGGCACCGCCCGCATCCGCGCCCTGCTCGCCTCGAATTCCAGGGCCGCCATCCTCGCCCTCATCGATCAGGACAAGGCTCTCGAATCCCAGTCCAATGCCATCGCCACCGTCGAAAAACTGATCCGATACCACCGCGACCTCCAGTTGCTCGCCACCAACTTCGTCAGTTTCAAGGACCTCTACGACGGCGAAGCCCCCGCCATCTTCCAGGTCGGCACCCTGTACCTCGACCAACGCTCCTGCACCCTCTGCATCTCCGTCGAGGACGCCGGACGCCACGCCACCATGGCCGGTCTCGCCGGCGCGTTCCTCGCCTACATCGACTGCACCCGGAAGGTCTCCGGCGAGAAACGATCCATCGTCGCCATCTTCTCCCAGGGCGATGACGACAATCTCATGGTCGGTCGCAACGGGGTCTTCTATGACCGCAAGGGTCGCGATTTCGACGCCACCATCACCAAGATCATCTCCAATCCGATCTCCATCCGGCAGGCGTTCTGGGCGCCCTACAAGAAGTTCGTCCGTCTCATCGAGGAACAGGTCGCCAAACGCGCCGCCGCCGCCGATGCCGAAGCCAATGCCAAGCTCGCGTCCGCCGCTGAAAGCACTGCCAATGCCGACAAGTCCCTCGCGACCGCAAAACCCGCCGAAAAGAAGAAGGTCGACGTCGGCACCGTCGCCGCACTGGGCGTCGCCTTCGGCGCCATCGGCGGTTTCCTCACCGCACTCGCCACCGGTCTCGTCACCCTGGCCGGATTCGGTCCCCTCGCCATCCTCGGCGCCTTCGCCGCCCTCATCCTGCTCATCTCCGGGCCCTCCATGATCCTGGCCTTCATCAAGCTCCGGAAACGCAACCTCGGCCCCATCCTCGATGCCAATGGCTGGGCCGTGAACGCCGCCGCACGCATCAATGTCCCGTTCGGCACCTCCCTCACCGGCATCGCCAAACTCCCGCCCGGTTCTTCCCTCGATTCCTCCGATGCCTTCGCCGACAAGGTCTATCCGTGGAAGACCTGGCTCATCCTCCTCGTCGTCGCCTACTGCGGTTGGCAGTACTACAGCGGCGATCTCGACAAGTGGATGCCCGGCCCGGTCAAGAGCACCCGCGTCCTCGGCAAGTACTCGCCCA
>CAZDYB010000646.1:1713-2871 GCA_964509045.1 uncultured Akkermansia sp. | reverse complement strand
TCACCGCCGCAACCGTACATCAGTTCCGGGGGCATTTCGCCGCGGAGCTTGAGGCGGGCCTTGACGATGAGGCGGGGGAGCCAGGCGATGCCGTCGATGGCATCGGTCTTGGCGGGGAGCGAGTGGGCTGGGGGCGGAGGGCCGGGAGGACGTCCGCCGAGGACTTCGTGGAGGTAGCGGTGGCGGATGCGTTGGACTTCGAGGACGACGTCGAGGTCGGGTTCACCCCAGCCTTCGTGATCTTCGATGAAGTCGAAGAGTTCCTGGGCTGAACAGCCGATCTCGGAGAGGAACCGGATTTCGTCGGGTTCGAAGAGGGTGTCGGGGGAGGTGCGGCCCTTGCGGAACCGGGCGAGTGCCTGATGCCAGAGGCTGGCGAGTCTGGATTCCCAATCGGGGTTCATGGCTGGCTGGAGTAGAAGGCGTCGATCTTGGTGGCGACGTCGCGGAAGCCGATGTCGGCTTCATAGACGACCTTGAACTGTTCAATGGCTTCGTCCGGACGTCCCATCTTTTCCAGCATGAGGCCGAGTTGGTAATGGATCTCCTTTTTTTCGTCGTCGAACACGACCTTTTCCTTGAGGGCCTCCTGGAGTTTTCGGGCGGCGAGATCGTTCATGTTCCGCCGGGAGAAACACTGGGCGAGGAGGACCATGGAGGCGATCCGGCGATTGGGATTGTTCTGGGATTTCTGGAGTTCAGCGATGGCCTCGGAGACGCGACCGGCCTTGAGGTAGAGTTCGCCGAGGTCGAATCGGACCAGGAGATCGGTTGGATTGGCCTCGGCGCGTTGGCGGGCGTCATCGATGCGGAAGGCCTGACGTTCGGACTCGATGGCGGCGAGTTGGGCGGAGTGGTCGGAGGCAGCGGGATCGAGCTGTTTGACGCGGAGATCCAGGGCAAGGAGACGGGCATCGCGGATGAGCTGGAGGATGGTGGGATCCTGGACACCCCCGACTTCGAGGATGCGTTGATAGTTCTGGATGGCGCGGTCCGGGTCGTTCCGTTTGATCTGGAGGTCGGCGATGTCGCGCAGGAGTCGGAGGTTGTTGGGGTCGGCGGCGAGCCGTGTTTCGGCATCGTTGAGGAGACGTTCGACGACTTCGACGTCCTTGACGGTGCGTTGTTCCTGTTCCAGGAGGACGGCCTGGCCCTTGT
>CAZDYB010000646.1:0-1703 GCA_964509045.1 uncultured Akkermansia sp. | reverse complement strand
ATAGGAGCCGGAGCCATCGGCGAGGGCTTCATAGCCGCCTTCGGCGAGGGTGCGACTGGCGAGGATGTTCTTGAGTTTCTCGTTGAGGCCGGGATCGGTGGGATCGGTGGCGAGCAGGTCGCGCAGGATCTTTTCGGCCCGGGCGCGTTGACCGATCTGGGTGGCGGCATCGGCGAGTTTCTCGGCGAGCTTGCGGTCGGCGGGATTGAACTTGAAGGCGACTTCGAGGCTGAGGATGGCGGTTTTGGGGAAGCCGGCGGCGCGGGCGGCATCGGCGAGGAGTTGGTGGGCGGCGGCGTTGGAAGGATCGTCATTGAGGGCTTCCTCGGCGATCTGGATGGCTTCGATGGGGTCGGAGCGGAGGGCGAGGCGTCCCTTGGTCATGGTGTTGGTGGCGCCCCAGACCCGTTTGAAGAGACCGCCGGAGCGGGAGGAGGACCGTCGATGCTGGGTGGCGCGGAGCGCTTCGCGGGCGTCGTAGCAGGCGGGTTCGGCGCGAAGCACCTGCATGAAGAGTTCGATGGCGTAGTCGAGGTTGTTCTTCTGCAAGGCGGCCACACCCTTGTCATAGAGTTCGCGGACGTTGGCACGCAGTTCGTTCAGCGACTTCTCTGGCATGGAGGTGATCATAGAAAAACCCGGTGATTCCGCCAAGGACAGGCACGGGCTTTGACGTGCGGACGACGGACACGCAGGGTGTCAGCATGTCGCGCGTTTTCCCCTCCGCATTCCTGGCTGGGATGTCCGTGATTGGACTGGTCACGGTGAAGGTGCTCACGGCACCGCCGGAGCACATCGTGCATGAAGGATTGGCGGACGCTTCGGCGGCCGTGCTGTTGGATGCACAGACCGTGGCCGTGGCCGTCGGGGAGGTGAATGTCATCCAGTTCTATCGGCTGGATCAGCCGGAGAAACCGGTTGGATCCTTCGATCTCGACACCATGGCGGGAGTGCTGGGCAAGGCGACCGAGATCGATGTGGAGGGAGTCGCCCGCATCGGGGATCGCATCTACTGGATCGGGTCACATGGCCGCAACAAGGACGGCAAGCCGCGACCCAATCGCCAGCGATTGCTGGCCACCCGGGTCGAGTCGGGCCCGGGCGGGGTGAAGCTGGTACCGGATGGTCGGGCCTACACGCGGTTGTTGCCGACCCTCCTGGCGGATCGTCGATATGAGGCCCTGGGATTGCGACAGGCGGCGGGTCGGGGTCCTGACGATGGTGGAATCAACATTGAAGGACTGGCGGCAACACCGACGGGTGGGTTGTTGATCGCTTTCCGGTCGCCGTTGGTGGAAGGCAAGGCCTTGCTGGCACCGTTCCTCAATCCCGACCGTGCGATGCAGGGGGATGCAGCGCAGTTCGGGGATCCGATCGTGCTGGATCTCGACGGATTGGGTTTCCGGGATCTGGTGTGGTCCGGGCGTGAGTACTTCGTGGTGGGTGGGGGGGTGAAAGGGGGCAACCGTTCGAGGTTGTTCCGGTGGTCCGGTCCGGGCTCCGGGCCGGTGGCGGTGAAGGACACCGGATTCAAGCATTTCAATCCGGAGGGACTGGTGGTGTTGAAGGCGGAGGAACCGGTGGAGTTGATGATCCTGAGCGACGACGGGAACGACCAGAAGGGTGGTGGGCCGGCGTGGTTCCGGAGTTTCCGGGTACGGCCGTGAAGGGCTGGCGGAGGGAGGGTTGGCCGTCTGGAAGCC
>CAZDYB010000645.1:0-2871 GCA_964509045.1 uncultured Akkermansia sp. | reverse complement strand
CATCCTCGGCTGACTGACCTTGTTGAGGCGTGGTTACAGGTTTTTCCCGGCACGCCCGGGTGGTGCTCACAGGTCTGAAATATGGACATCGACCTGCATGGCGCGCTTCTGGGTGCCCTTGTAATGACCGCTGGTGGGTGGGACATCGGAGTAGTCGCGACCGACGGCGATCTTGATGTACCGGGTGTCGGGTTGGGTGCCGTGGGTGGGATCCAGGGCGCGCCACCCGATGCCGGGCAGGAAGACCTCGACCCAGGCGTGGGAGGCGTCGGCTCCCGGGGTGTGGAAATAGCCGGAGACGTACAGGGCGGGAATCTGGAGTGAGCGACAGAGGGCGATGAGGACGTGGGCGTAGTCCTGGCAGACACCGGTTCGGCGTCGGAGTGCTTCGGACATGAGGGTGTAGGCGGTGGTGGCGGTGGGATCGTAGGTGAAGGATTGGTGGACCCAGGTCATGAGGGATTGCGCGACCTGCCAGGCGTCCTGACCGGAATTGGCGATATCGAGGGCCAGGCGCCACAGGTCGGGGTCGAGTGCGACGTAATCGCTGGACTGGAGGTAATCGAAACAACGCTCGATCTGGGCGCATTCGCGGATCCGAGCGATGGGAAACGGGGTGGCCAGGGGATCGAGCCAGTTGGAGGAGTTGGTGGAAACGGAGCTGAAGGCTTCGATCTGGAGGGAGGAATGCGGTTGGGTGATCTCGAAGTGATGGACGCAGTTGGCGTAGAAATCCTCGTAATGGCGGAGGCGGACGGCGGGGAGCACCCGGAGGACGAAGGAGTCGCACGACTGATGTTCGTTGGACACCGGGCGCAGGCGCACCTCGTTGAAGCTTTCGCGGACCGGGGCCTCGTATTCGTATCGGGTGCGGTGAAGGACCTGCATTCTGGCCATTGGCTGGATCGTCCTTGAGCGGCGGGGGCGGTGCAATCCCCGGGAAATGCCCGGGGATGTGCGGAGTCAGTACCGACCCCCAGCCCTGCGTGGAGGAACCACCCTGCCTTTTTGCCTTCCGTGAACCCTGTGCTCTCTGTGGTTGAAAATCCGAAGGGTCACCTTTTCGGGTTCGGGAATGCTCCCTCGACACTCCCGCCCGGGTCTGGCTTGCTGACCGGGATTTCGCGGAAGCATGAACGACGAACTACTTGCACGGGCCAAATCGATGGGGTTTTCGGACCGCCAGATCGCGCATCTGACACGCACGACCGAAGACGCGGTACGGGCGCGTCGGAAGGCGATCGGCTTGGTGCCCAGCTACCGGCTGGTCGACACCTGTGCGGCTGAATTCGAGGCCTATACCCCGTACTTTTACTCCACCTACGACCGGGGCGATGACGAAGTCCGGACATCGGACCGGAAGAAGGTCATGATCCTGGGCGGTGGACCGAACCGGATCGGGCAGGGGATCGAGTTCGACTATTGCTGTGTGCATGCGTCGTTTGCGTTGAAGGAGGACGGGTATGAGACGCTGATGGTGAATTCGAATCCGGAGACCGTTTCCACGGATTACGACACCAGTGACCGGCTGTTTTTCGAGCCGTTGACCCTGGAAGACGTCCTCCACATCTACGAACGCGAGAAGTGTTGGGGGGCCATCGCCCAGTTCGGCGGCCAGACGCCGCTCAACCTCGCGCTCGGCCTCAAGAAGAACGGGGTGAACATCATCGGAACCTCGCCGGAAAGCATCGAGGTTGCCGAGGATCGCAAACTGTTCGCCGCCATGCTGGACCGGTTGGGCATCCTTCAACCGCGCAACGGTCTGGCCACCAATGAAGCCGAGGCTCTCGCCGTTGCGCGCGAGATCGGTTACCCGGTGCTCGTCCGTCCCTCCTTCGTCCTGGGCGGCCGGGCCATGCAGATCGTCTACTCGGACCAGGAACTGCAGCACTACATGCGGTTCGCCGTGGAGGCTTCGCCCGAACGTCCCGTCCTGGTGGACATGTTCCTCGAGGACGCCACCGAAGTGGATGTCGACTGCATCACGGATGTGGGTCAGTTCGAGGATCCTTCCCAGGGAACGATCGTCATGGGGGGCTTGCTGGAACACATCGAGTTTGCCGGCGTGCATTCCGGCGACGCCGCCATGGTGCTGCCTCCGCACACGTTGTCGCAGGAGGTCATCGACACCATCCGCCGCCATACCCATGCGATGGCGACGGAGTTGAAGGTGATCGGATTGATGAACGTGCAGTACGCGGTGAAGGGCGACGTGGTGTACGTGCTGGAGGTCAATCCCCGGGCATCGCGCACCGTGCCGTTCGTCTCGAAGGCCATCGGGGTGCCGTTGGCCAAGCTGGCGGCAAAGGTGATGGCGGGTCGCACCTTGAAGGAACTCGGGTTCACCGAGGAGATCTGGCCCAAGTACTGGGCGGTGAAGGAATCGGTGTTCCCCTTCAACAAGTTCCAGGGACAGGACATCATCCTGTCGCCCGAGATGCGGTCGACGGGCGAGGTGATGGGTCTCGATGCCGATCTCGGGGTGGCGTACGCCAAGGCGCAGATGGCGGCCAACTCACCGTTGCCGTTGTCCGGACGGGTGTTCCTGTCGGTGGGCGATTCCCACAAGCCGCGCGTGGCGGAGGTCGCCCGCCTGTTCGTCGAGCTCGGATTCGAACTGGTGGCGACGCATGGGACGGCGTCGGTGCTGGAAGCGGCCGGATTGACCGTCCAACGCGTCATGAAGATCGGCGAAGGTCGTCCGACCCCGGTGGACATGTTGAAGAACAAGGAGCTGCAACTGGTGATCAACACCCCCAGCGGTGCCGCACCCAGGGCCGATGAAGTCCGGATCCGGACCACCGCCGTGATGACCGGCACCCCGATCATGACGACGCTGAGCGGGGCCAGGGCTGCCGCCATGGGCATCGC
>CAZDYB010000644.1:0-2874 GCA_964509045.1 uncultured Akkermansia sp. | reverse complement strand
CGGCCAGCCGCTGTCCGGACCCTTCCGCCATTCGTTGCCGGTTCATACCGCCCGGTTCAGTCCGGATGGCCAGCGCGTGCTCACGGGATCGGCCGACAAGACGGCGCGGGTGTGGGACGCACGTTCCGGCCAACCGATCACGGAGCCGCTCCGCCATGAGGGTGTCGTGGCGAGCGGCGAATTCAGCCCCGAGGGGCAGCGCGTGCTCACGGGATCCTGGGACGGCACGCTGCGGTTGTGGGATGCGCGCACGGGTCAGGCCATCACCGAGCCTGTTCGCCTTGGGTCCATGGTGCTGTCGGCCCAGTTCAGTCCCGATGGACGACGCGTCCTCGCATCGGCGGACGGCGCGGCCCGGGTCTTGGACGCCTCCACGGGACGCCTCCTCACCGAACCCATCCGTCACGATGACGGCACGTTCAGGGCCGAGTTCAGCCCGAACGGTCTGCAGTTGGTCACGACCTCCACGTTAGGGACGGCACAATGCTGGGACTCCCACTCGGGCGAACGGTTGGGAGCATCGCTTCGCCACAATGCGATCGTGTGGGACGCCCGATTCAGCCCGGACGGGTTGCGCGTGGTCACGGGATCCGGGGACAAGACGGCTCGGGTCTGGGACCTGCATCCGGCACGGCTGCTCCCTGATGGGCTCCGCCATCGGGCCAGGGTGTACTCCGCCGAGTTCAGCCCTGACGGGCAAAGGCTCGTTACCGCCTCGGTGGACAACACGGTCCGCATCTGGGACGTGGCCACGGGTGCGTCCCTCATTGAACTGCCGCTCCCTGACGGTTGGGTGGGGGAAGCGCTGTTCAGCCGGGACGGCCAACGGGTCCTCACCCAATCCGTGACGCCACCCGATCGGACATTGCGCTGGTGGGATGCACGCTCCGGACAACCGCTCTCCGAGCCCATCCGTCTCCGGGATGCCGCCCTCGCCGAACTGAGCCGCGACGGCCACCGGCTCGTGGCCTTGAAGCTCGGGACGGGATCCCGCAACTCGATGAGGCTCCTGGACGCCCGGACTGGCGAGGCGCTCGCTGAACCGCTTCGCCATGAGGGCGAGATCAGGTACGTGACCTTCAGTGCGGACGGCCAGCAACTGGTCACGACCTCCAGCGACGGCTCCGCCCGTCTCTGGGACGCGAACACCGGTCGGGCACGCACCCAACCGCTCCTCCACGACGCCCCGGTCATGTCCGGGGAGTTCAGTCCGGACGGTCAGAAGGTGATCACGGCGTCCGGGAAGGCAGCTCGGGTCTGGGACACCCGTTCCGGACAACTGATCGTTGGACCGTTGCACCATCAAGGCCTGGTGGTGTTCCCCAGGTTCAGCCCAAACGGGGAACGGGTGGTCACCTTCTCTGACAAGATGGCCCGGGTCTGGGACAGCCAATCCGGCCGGCCGATCACCGACCCGATCCCCCATGATGACCTCGTGAGGGGCGGCGAGTTCAGCCCGGACGGTCTCCGGCTGATCACCCGGACGGGAAACGCCGTGCGACTGTGGGATGCCCGCTCCGGCCTGCCCCTCGCCGAGCCGCTGCAACACGACAAGCTCACCTTCGCCAGGTTCAGTCCCGACGGCACCCGCGTGGTGACGGGCTCATCCGATTCAACCGCACGGGTGTGGCACGTGCCGGTTCCGCCCGTGCCGGTTCCGGCATGGTTCCTCGACTGGGCCGAGGCACGCATCGGACAGCCCTTCGACCCGGGCAGCACGGCGGAAGCGGCGCCAACGACCGCCCTGTTGCAGCGCGAGGAATCGGTCGCCACGCGCACCGATGCCGGCTTCTACACCCGGATCGCCCAATGGATCCAGGCCGATGCCGCCACCCGCACCCTGTCCCCGCTGTCGACCCGCACCGTCCCGCAATACCTCCGCGCCCGGATCGAGGAGAACACCCTCACCAGCCTGCGGGAGGCGGTCAGGATGGCTCCGACCCATTCCGTCGCGTGGGCACGACTGGCTTTGGCGGGACTGGGACTGAACGCCGCCGAGCGGCCTGGTCAGGGGCCGGATCCCGCGTTCAGCGCCCGCCAGGCGCTGCAGTTGGACCCGCAGAATGCCGAGGCATGGCACGCCAGCGCAGCCGTGGAATCCAGCATGGGACAGGCGGAGCAGGCGATGGCCTCCCTGGAAAAGGCGCTTCGTCTGGATCCCTCCCTCCACGGGGCGTGGGAACTCAAGGGACGTCTGCTCACGCACAGCGGCCGCTGGGCCGATGCACAGAACGCCTATCGGAAGGCGCTGGGGGTGATGCCGACCGAGCCCGTGGCTGCCTTCGAAGCGCGCATGGAACTCCTGAGGAACCACCTCGCGGCGTTGAAGCCATCGGAACGTCCCCGGGAACCCGACCCCGCCCAACGCGAAATCGTGCAGTGGATGGTGGGGGAGATCCGGCTCCACCGCCGGCGACTGCCGATGTCGGAACTCAAGAATCTCACGGAGCCACTGACGGAACTCTCCCGCGCCTGCCGCGACGCCGGCCATGCGGCGGAAGGCGACCGGTTGACCGGATCCGACACCCCCCAAAGCCCGGCTCCCAGACCATGAACTCCACCCGCGAAGAAGCCCTGTTTGCTGCTGCCCTCGAACGGCCCGCCGCCGAGCGCCCAGCCTTCCTCGACGGCGCCTGCCTCGGCGATCAACCCCTCCGCCAACGCGTCGAGGTCCTTCTCTCCGCCCACGACGCCACCGCCAACCTCCTCCACACCGCCGCCAGCCCGGCACCCACCCTCCGGATCGACTTCCCAGACGATCCCCCGGACGACGCCGTCGGCCAGACGCTCGGGCGTTACAAACTCCTCGAACGGGTCGGGGAAGGCGGCTGCGGCGTGGTGTATGTCGCGGAGCAGACCGAGCCCGTGCGGCGG
>CAZDYB010000643.1:0-2879 GCA_964509045.1 uncultured Akkermansia sp. | reverse complement strand
GGAGTCCCCAATCCGGCGAACCCCTTGGCCAACGAGAACCGTTCGCAGGGCTGCCCTCCAGAATGCACGCTCGCCAATCTCCACGACGCCGTCAGGGATGGTCACGTGGGAAAGCGAAGAACACATGGCGAATGTGTAGGGAGCGATGACCGTGACCCCTCGGGGAATTTCCACCTCCTTCAGTCCGGATCCGGAAAACGCGCCCGCGCCGATCGTGGTCACAGTCTCTGGAAGGCTCACGAGGTGGAGATTCTGGCAGCCGGCGAACGCCGAGCTGTGGATCTCGGTCACGCTGGCGGGAACATCATAGGCTCCCGTTTTGCCGGCCGGGAATTGCAGCAATGATTTCAGGCCTCGATTGAACAGCACGCCGTTCACGCTGAGAAACACGGGGTTGGCCTCGGCGACCTCGATGGACACGAGCGTGATACAATCGGCGAACGCCCCGTCGCCGATGGCGGTCACGTCGGCGGGGATGGTCACCTCGCTCAGCGCCATCGTTTGGAGCGCACCATTGGCGATCGAGCGCACGATTCGGCCGTCCAGCTGGCCGGGTATCTCCAGCGCGATTGGGGCAGGCGGAGGTGTGCCAGAGCCGCCGATATACCCGTAGTCGTGACCCGTAATCATCGCATGGTCGTTGATGATCAAGTATCGCAGGCGGGTCGCAGGATCCAACCGCCCGGATCCGTTGAAGGTCTTCAACAATTCGGGCTGCAATCCCTCGCTAACGGTCAACCGCTCAAGACTTGGCGAATACGCGAAGGCCCACTCGCCCACTTCTGTGACGCTGGCAGGCACAATCACATGGTTCAGATTCTGGCATTCGCTTAAGGCCCAGGCCTCGATGCGATTCACGGTGTCAGGGATCACGTAGGTGTCACCCGTCCAATCCATCGGGACACGCATGAGCCGGGTCTGATCCCGGTTGAACAGAACACCGTCGCGGCTGCTGAACTGCGGATTCCCCTCGGCCACGGTGATGTTTTGAAGCGATTCCATCGAATCCAGAGGCCGATCACCCAGGGAGATCAGCGTGGCCGGCAAGGTAAGGTTGGTGATGCCGGGCACGTTCCAGCCCCCCGATAATGCATTGGCCGCGAGAGCCGTCACCGGCCGTCCCTCGATCGTCTCGGGTATCGCTAAGGATCGTTCCCTTCCCGTATAATCCGTGATTTCTATGGTCTCCCCATTGCGCTGGTAGGTGAAGGGGCCCCACGTCTGCGCGTGCAGCCACAGGCTGGACCAGAAGCAAAGGGCCGAAACGAGCAGCAGCAGCCGGCGCCCCAGCAGGCCGGCCCCAACGCAACGGATTGGTGTTTTCATCACACCCACTGCTTCGGAAACGGTGGCGAAGCGTCACACGGAATCTGCCGGACTCCGGTCCAGGTCTGGGGGGGCGTCCCGCCCTGCGGCCTGCCGCTCGGCTTGGCGGAGTTCCGCCCACGAGGGGCCCGCCAGGGGCAGGGATGCTGGCGGCCACCGTTCTGAAAACGGCCAGCGCCATCGGGCCAGGCGAACCCGGCAGATGCCCAACCGAACCTGCCCCAAGCTCCAGTTGAAGGCGACGGGCAGCCCAGTCCATCAGCCGGACCCCCTCGCCAGAAGCGGCTCATCGGAGCCCGGAGTGACCCAATCGGGTCGATCTATTCGGCGGAACCCCGCCATTCGGCCCAACGGCTGTTTCGGAGGAGGACCCGATTCCGGGTGACGGCGAGGCCGAAGTAGGGGCCGCACGTCACCACGTCCAGCCGGCCATCCCCATCCAGGTCCCCCGTCGCCAGGCTATGGGCAAATCCGGGCTCGAAGATCGGGGACACGGGAAAGGGAGCCAGGCCACCTTGGCCGTCACCCACCAGGACACTCATGCTCCCAGTCTCGTTGGCGGTGACCAGGTCCAGGTGGTGATCGCCGTTGAAATCAGCCGCGAGGACTCGACGTGGAAAGATGGCTCCGACCATGACCAACGAGCCGGGGGTGCGCACAAAGGCGCCCTTCCCGTCCCCGAACAGGAGGGTGACCGAGTGCGATCGTGTATCAGCGCTGACCAGGTCCACAAAGCCGTCCTCGTTCATGTCGGCGGCCGTCACATCGAATGGACTGGACTCCCGGGAGGTCACCGATCCCTTGCCCACCGGGTAGGGGGAGCCTGGCACCTCACCCAATTGGCCACCGCCCTGGTTCAGATACACCGACACCGTGTTGGTGCCGGAGTTCGAAACGGCCAGATCCGGGAGGCGATCGTTGTTGAAGTCCGCCAACGCCAAACCCCATGGAGCAGGCCCGGCAGGGACGGGGGATCCATCCGCCGCGCGGAATCGGCCCGTGCCATCTCCCAGTAGAACGGTGACGGACGCGTCTCCGAAGTTGGCGACCACCAGGTCGCTGTGCCGGTCGCCGTTCAGGTCGCCCGTGACCAATTGCCGGGGCTGCCGTCCCACCTTGATGGGCACCTCGTCCGGTGTGAACCGGCCCGATCCATCACCCCGGAGCAGACTGAGGGAGGAAGTGGTCTCGTTGACCAGAATGATGTCCAACTCACCGTCTTCGTCGAAATCGCTGACGGCGAGTGCGCCATCATGGTCGGGACCCAGCCTTGAGTTGGGTGCCCTGAACGGCGAACCGGGAGCGAGCGTGAACTCTCCTCCAGCCTGCCCCAGATACACGGCCGCGGCCCCGTCCTCGGTCAGCGCCACCAGCAGATCTGGCCGGCCGTCATGGTTCACATCGACGATCTCCACCCCAACATACTCGAGGGCACTCGGTGCGGGAATGACCTGCCACAGCACGGCCTCCTCCGCCCGGGCCCGCTCCATTTCCGCCCGGCGCCATTGCCAGAGGATTCCCGCGAAGCCGGTCAGCACGGCCAGGGCGCAGGC
>CAZDYB010000642.1:0-2880 GCA_964509045.1 uncultured Akkermansia sp. | reverse complement strand
GAACCGTTGGGGAGGCGCAGGATCGACGGCAGCGCGGAGGCGGAATGATTCCAGGGCCGGGAGTGCCAGAAGCACCCCGGCGCTTCGAAGGAACTGGCGGCGTGAACTGGGGAGGCGATCCGTGCGGGTGATCATTTTGCGGTGAAGAGGGGGGAATTGATTACCTCCATCAGAAGGGACCGTACTCCCAATCCATGGGGTTTGCATCGTTCAAGAATGGCTTCCACTTCCTTGCGGTCGGCGAATCCGACCGGCGTACCGGTCGAATAAAGGATCAACCGATGGACGAAAGCCCGGGCAACCTGCATTTCCTGACGAAGCAGCCAGATCTTGCAGTCGCCCAGATCCGTGAAGCGGGAACCGTCCGCGAGGACAGCCGTTGGATCCACCGGGGGTCCCTGTCGGACGGTGTTGACCAGTTCCGCCCAGTGAAAGGGTTGGATTCCCGGGAAACGGGCCAGGTCGGGATCCTGACCACGCCGTTGTTCAGGGGATCCGATGCGCGAACCGATGAACCGGTAGCGGCTGCGCAATCCACCGATGACATCAAAGCACTCCAGCGCGAGACCGGGTGGATCAATGGTCTTGTGGCAGGTCGCGCAACTGGCGTTGTCGCGATGTCTGTCGAGTTGATCCCGGATGGTGGTCGTGCCGCGGACATCGGGATCGACGGCCGGGGTATTTGGCGGTGGTGGCCGCGGAGGAGTTCCGAGCAACCGGTCGAGCACCCAGACGCCACGTTTGACTGGAGAGGTTGTTGTCCCGTTGGCCGTGATTTTCAGGATGGATGCCTGGGTGAGGAAGCCGCCGCGGACACTGCCTTTCGGGCGGGGAACCTTTCGGAAGCGGCTGCCCTCCACCCCCTCGATCTCGTAGTGCTCGGCCATGCGCTGGTTCAGCATCAGGAAATCCGAATCAACGAAGTGCCGGACACCCAGGTCTTCATCAAGGAGTTGGCGGAAGTAGCTGCGCGTCTCCTCCAGCATGGCGTCCCGGAGATCAGCGCGGAACTCGGGATAGAGGGCCGGGTCCGGCGTGGTGAAGTCGATGTCACGAAGCCCCAGCCATTGGTCGAGGAAATCCGCGATGAAACGTGACGACCTGGGGTCCGCAAGGAGGCGCATGCCCTCCGTGCGCAGCATTGCCTCTGTCAGATCACCCTGATCGGCAAGATCCATCAATCGCTCGTCCGGCATCGAGCTCCAGAGCAGGTAGGACAGCCGGGATGCAAGCGCGTGTCCGTTCAGGCGTTGGAGTGGGCTGTTGGTTGAAGGCCGGGCTGTTTCCCGAAGGTGCAGGAAATCCGGCGAGCTGAGAACCGCGCGGCACACCGTCCTCATGGCGGTTTCCAATGGTTCCCCGGCCGCAAGCCGGCTCAATCCGAGAGCTATGTACGGACCCGCTTCCACCTCCGAGACTGGACGGCGAAAGGCGCGACGGACAAAGGAGCGCGTCAGTCTGTCCAGGTCGGCGGGTGGATTGGTGGATTGGGCGGTGAGCCGTGGCAATTGGCCCCGAAGATCCGGGTTGTCGCCAAGTCCCGGTTGCATTCCGTCCGCGCGGGGGGGAGGTCCCACCCTGCGCAGCGGTTTGGCAGGCGGAGTCTTTGGCAGGGGACCCAGTGGAAGATCGCCGAAAACGGCTCGGTGACTCAACGGCGGCCAGGATTCGGCGATGGGCCCCTTGATATCAACATGGGCAACAGCGACGCCGGGGCCCCGGTAGTGGAACGGATGTTGGATGCCGGGCCGGACCATGCTGGCGGCCAGCGAGATGGTTGTTGGATGCAGGACATGCTGGAAGGTCGGCCAGAGTGACGCCGGATTCATCTCCAACCGCTCTCCCGCGTTGAGCCACACGACCACATCATGATCAACAGGCTCCAGCGACGGTGCGTCCAGCCAGGCCACGTGGCGGCCGTCGGCCCGGACCGAGATCCATTGCGGTCGGTCGGCGGGCTCCAGTTTTCCCTGAGCTCCGAGGGTGAAACTGTAGAGGCGGGTCTGGATTCGATAGTAACCATCCAGATGCGCCACAAAGTTCTCAACGCCCGGTATGAAGTCGGTACGGGCATGGGTAATGATTCCCAGGGCATCCATCCGGGCGATGACAGGGCGTTGGTTCTCGGTGTGGAGAGTCCGGTTGATGTGCCGAACCAGCTGCAGGTCGACCCGGCCATCCTGGATGGGGAAGGTGGCGGTTCCAAACAGGTGGAAGCCTCCAATCAGGCGGAAGCGTCCAGACCAGGCGTACGGTTTCTGTTGTCCCACCATGGCCCGATCCAGGACTCGGTCGGAGATCTCCATGTAACGGCTCAGCTGCTCCGCGGAGATCTCCAACGAAGCGCCGGCCTTGGCGAATCCGTCGGTGCGGCCATCCTCCGGCAGCAGGTCTTCAATCCTCAGGCCGGGCATATGAAAAAGGTCGCGAAGGGTGTTTTCGTACTCGGTCCGGGTGAGCCGGCGCATGGGTGAACGTCCCGTGGTCGTCCGGATGCGAAGTTCCGACTCTTCAATCGCCTCGCCGAGGGTTCCGAGGAACTGCTCCCGTTCAGCGGGTTCAGGTTGGGCCCGGTCCGGGGGCGGCATCTCGCCCAACCGAACCCGGTCGTAGATCTCGACCCATCGATTCCGGACCGGGTCGGCATCCATGCCCTCCGGAAGCGTTGTCAGGTCAAATCCACCCTTGGCCGAATCCGAATCGTGGCACTCTGCGCAGTGTTTCTGGAGGAACGGACGGATGTCGTCCCCCTGGCATGATGCCGAGACCAGAACGGACAGGACGATCCAGACGATGAAGTTGCGCATGGCCTTGCCGGGATCCTGTCCCGGACAGGATCCAACTACTGGGTGATAGTGCGGCAACATCGGTCAGGAGCAA
>CAZDYB010000641.1:0-2882 GCA_964509045.1 uncultured Akkermansia sp. | reverse complement strand
GGTGCAAGGCCCGCGGTGTCACCCCGGATCAACACCCCGCTTCCCACCAGTTCCCGGCCGTCCCGACCGCCCTCTTCAAGGAAACCCTCTTCACTTCCATCCCCCCGGAAGAACGCATCGCCGAGTTCCGTTCCAGCGGCACCACCAGCCAACAACCCAGCCGCCACGTCCACTCCACCGATTCCCTCGCCCTCTATCGCGAATCCGCCCTCGCCCATTTCGAACGACACCTCCTCGCCGACCTCGATGACCTGGTCGAAACCGGCCTGCACGAACCGGAAGACAAGCCCACCTTCATCTCCCTCACTCCGTCCCCCGGAGACGCACCCCACTCCTCCCTCGCCCGGATGCTCGGCGACATCTTCACCACCCACGGCCACACCGACTCCGTCTTCGTCGGACGCATCGGACGCGATGCCGGATGGGAACTCGATTTCTCCCGGCTCAACGAGGCCTTCATCCACGCCAAATGTACCCTGCGGCCCGTCTTCCTCCTCGGCACCGCCTTCAATGTCGTCCACCTCATCGACCGACTCGTTGACGACGATCAGGTCCATCACCTGCTGGAAGGCTCCCGCCTGATGGAGACCGGAGGTTACAAGGGGCGTTCCCGCGAACTGTCCCGGCCCGATCTCCACGGGGAAGCCCATCTTTTCCTGGGACTGGCTCCGGCCGGGATCGTGACCGAGTACGGCATGAGCGAACTCAGTTCCCAAGGCTATGACCGGGTCGCCACGCCTTTGTCCGAGGGCCAATACATTCCCCCCATCT
Organism: uncultured Akkermansia sp.; assembly: GCA_964509045.1. Classification (GTDB taxonomy): domain Bacteria; phylum Verrucomicrobiota; class Verrucomicrobiia; order Limisphaerales; family UBA9464; genus UBA6176. The sequence goes on along the minus strand of CAZDYB010000641.1, from coordinate 2,111 downwards.
TCACCTTCCCTCCCTGGGCCCGCGCCACCGTCGTCTCCCCCGAAACCGGCCTCGAGGTCGCCGATGGCGAACGGGGCCTGCTCCGCGTGGTCGACCTCGCCAACCTCTGGTCCGTGTCCGCCATCCAGACCGCCGATGAAGCCATCCGCCGCGGCGACCGCTTCGAATGGATCGGTCGCGCCACCCAGTCCGAACCACGCGGCTGTTCCCGGATGAGCCTCTGATCCTCCCATGAACGCCCATCCCAACCTCTTCCTCGCCGATCTCGGCCCCGAACTCCAACTCACCCCGGCCACCATCCGCGATGCCTGCCTCACCATCCGGCGCAATCGCGATTCCTGGCTCGCACGTCTCCGCACCCGCCAGATCGCCGAGATCATCGCCTATACCGCCGAACAATGGCTCGAACCCGACAACGGCTTCCGCACCCGTCTCCTTCACGAATCGCCCAACGCCCTCGGCATCGGCCCCGCCACCGTCGCCCGCGGACTCGACGCCTTCTTCCGACAGTTGACCGTCGAAAACCTCGAAGGCCTCGTGACCCAGGATCTCGGCGACGCCAAACGCCTCGACGACTTCTCTTCGGGCGTGATCGAGATCCGACACGGCCGTTCCGCCATGGCCCGGGGTCCCGCCCTCCTCGGTCATCTCACCGCCGGCAATCTCCCGGTTCCCGCCCTGCACTCCATGGTCCTCGGATTGCTCGTCCGCTCCGCCCAGTTCCTCAAGTGCGCCTCCGGTTCTTCCCTGGCCCCCCGCCTGTTCGCCCATTCCCTCGCCCAGACCGAACCCCGCATCGCCTCCAGCCTCGAAATCGCCGAATGGTCCCGCGATTCCTCCGAACTCGATGCCGCCTTCTTTTCCGAGGTCGATTGCCTCACCGCCACCGGCTCCGACGAGATGCTCGCTGAAGTCCGCAACCGCGTGCCCGTCCGGACCCGTTTCCTCGGCTACGGACACCGGGTCAGCTTCGCCTTCGTCTCCGGCGAAATGCTCTCCACCTACTCCACCCGCCGCGTCATCCGCGACCTCGCCTCCGATGTCACCGCGTGGAACCAGCTCGGCTGCCTGTCCCCCCACGTCATCTACGTCCAGGACGACGGCGCACTCTCCCCCGAAGGTGTCGCAGAACAACTCGCCGCTGAACTCGCCCGACGCGAAGCCGAGGATCCCCGCGGTCCCATCCCCGTCGCCGACGCCAATGCCATCCTCTCCCGCCGCGCCGTCTACCAGATGCGCGCCGCCGTCGCCCAACAATCCGTCGAACGGGTCCGCATCGAAACCGCCTTCCGCGATCTCCCCTCCGGCGTCCGCATCTGGGAAAGCCCCGATTCCACCGCCTGGACCGTCGTCTACGATGCCGATCCCCGATTCGAACTCTCCTGCCTGAACCGCTTCATCTACGTGAAGGGCATCCGCCAGTTCTCCGAACTGCTCAGCTTCGCCGAACCCGTCCGTCGCCACGTCTCCACCGTGGCCATCGCCGCCGTCGATTCCCGCGCCATCGAGATCGCACGCGACCTCGCCCGCTGGGGCGTTCCCCGGGTCTGCCCCGTCGGTCACATGCAGGAACCCCCGTTCCCCTGGCGCCACGACGGACGCCCCGCCCTCGGCGACCTCATCGAGTGGACCGACTACGAAACCGCCTGACCCTCCCCTTTCATGCAACTCCGGAAATCCTTCCAGATCGAAGCCGCCCATCGTCTGCCCAACGTCCCGCCCGGCCACAAGTGCGGGCGGCTCCACGGGCATTCCTTCATCATTGAAATCGTCCTCGACGGCCCCGTCGACCCCCACACCGGCTGGGTCATGGACTTCGCCGACATCAAGGCCGTGTTCAAACCCCTGTTCGAACAACTCGACCACAACCTGCTCAACGACCTGCCCGGCCTCGAGAATCCCACCAGCGAAAACCTCGCCCTCTGGATCTGGACCCGTCTCAAACCCACCCTGCCCCTCCTCTCCCAGATCGTCATCGCCGAGACCTGCAACTCCCGCTGCATCTATTCCGGCCCCGAATCCTGATCCGCCGGAGCGCGGAATTCATTCCGCATATCATCCCCTTCCCGGGAGCGCGGAATTCATTCCGCACCCCAATCCCTCCTCCCCCT
>CAZDYB010000640.1:0-2885 GCA_964509045.1 uncultured Akkermansia sp. | reverse complement strand
CTGGGGACATTCCCCCAGCCATACCCGGTACGGCTGGGTAAATCTCCCCATTGCAAGGATCCCTCCCCGGTCCTGCCCCGAATGTCACCGCCAAAAGCCCCTGATTCCTCAAGTTTTTTGATTTCTGCTCCGTTTGCCGGATGGCACGGTCCGTGCACAGGAAGGGACAGGCGCTCACGCCCGGATCCTCACGGATCCAACGCATTTTTCGTCAGAGTCCAAAGTCAGAGTCCAAAGTTTCACGTCCTCAACCTCCGCGTCCCCATGAATACCTTCGGCAAGCTCGCCTCCACCGTCGTCGCCGCCCTGGCCATCGCCTCCACCCAGGCCCAGACTCCCCCTGAACCCCCCGCTCGCCCAACACCCCCCGCTCGCCCGACGCCCCCAACCCGTCCCGAAACTCCCCCCGTCGTCATTCCCCGCCTCGGTATCCCTGCAAATTCCCAGCTCTCTCCCGAGATCCGCGCCCTGGTCGAACAGTACCAGGCCGCCGCCCAGGCCTTCGCCACCGAACAACGCGCCCTCCTCGCCCAGGTCCGCGGCTCCACCGAGGCCGAACGCGCCGCCCTCAAGGAACAACTCAAGGCCACCCGCGAGAAGTTCCTCGAAGATACCCAGCAACTCCGCGCCGACATCCGCGAACAGATCCGCGATCTCCGTTCCAAGCTCCGTGAAGGCGCAGGTGCCGTCGAAGGCGCCGCCGAAGGCCGCGCCAAGGGTCGTCCCGGCCGGCCCTGACCTCCCTCCCCCCAATGCAGTCCCCCGGCAGGGGCTCCGCACCCGGGAGCCCGTCCGAAAACTCCGGGCCGGAACCCTGCAGTTGGGAGGAAAGTCGCTCCTTGCAGATTGCCGGGGATGGGCGCGTCGCTCACGCCTCGGCTTTCCGCCAGGTCCCTCGCCACTGCATCCCTCGGAGTGTTCTGACGGGCTCTTGCGCCCGTCCTCCAGGCGCACTGTTCACCCTCCTGCTGGGCTGGATCTTCTTCCTCTTCCCCGCCCAGGCCGGTCCATTCGAACTCCCCGGCATCCATCCCGATCCGGTTCCTTTCCTCCTCTGGGATCACCTCCTCACCCTCCGCACCGGCGGCGGGTCCAAGGACAATGCCCTGCTCGCCGCCTTCAACCCCCAATCCACTCCGCTCGCCATCTTCGGCGTCGAATACTTCCTCCATCGCCTGCCCGTCGACCCCAACTCGGTCACCTTCTTCTTCAGCGGCGATGAACGGCGCTACCTCACTCCGGCCACTACTGTCCCCGGCCAGCCGGATGCCCCGAACGAACGCACCCTGCTCTCCCACCTGAGCGTCCGTCATGATGGCACCCATCTCTCACCCGGCGTCACCTTTACCCACCTCGCCGCCGAACAGGTCTTCGATGCCACCGACCTCGGTGGCCTCCCCGGCACCATCCGGGCCTCCGGCCATTCCTTCATCCTGACCCCGAGCCTGCGCTATCGACCGGTCGAACCCCTGTTCGTCGAAGCCGCCTGGGTCGCCAACCGGCAACTCTTCAAGTCTCCCATCTCCAGCTACTGGGAATCCGGCCCCCGCCTCACCCTCGGCTGCACCTTCTCCACCAACTCCTCCCTCGAACTGTCCTTCCAATACACCCGGCGCCCGTTCGATTCCCGGCTCCAGACCGATCCCCTGGGCGAACCCCTCTTCGGCACCCGCCTCACCAACTACGATTCCCGCTACGAGATCGCCTGGCGCCATACCTGGCTGCCCCGGTACCGCCTCCAGTCCACCCTCCGCGTCTTCCACCTCCAACGCCTCGAGAATGGCGATGGCTTCACCGATTACACCCGCATCGGCGGGTCCCTCCTCGCCCAGGCCGAACTCGGTCGCTGGGCCGTTCGTGGCCTCGCCCGATGGTCATCCTTCGACTTCGATCTCCAGATCGTCTCCGCCTTCGATCCCGTCCCCCGCACCCGCGTCCTCACCGACTTCGAAGGCCGCCTCGAATACCGTTGGACCCAACGCTTCCGCACCTACGCCGAGTTCATCCACGAACGCCAGCACTCCAACGTCGCCGTCGACCGTTATCGCGCCAACACCTGGCAACTCGGTGCCGAAATCGACTTCTGATTTCCTTGGCACCCCATCCCCGTTTCAGGCTGGAATCGCCCCTGCAACGCCCCCCGGTTCCGTGCCCACTCCCTCCTCCATCCCACGCCGCTTCCACCCTCCTCACGGCTGGCCCGTGCTCCTCGGCGCCCTCGTCCTCCTCGCCATTGCCATCGTCACCGTCCGCATCCCCTTCCGCGCCGAACTCCGCGACCAGATCGCCCATCGCGATGCCCGCATCCTCGCCACCCTGATCCAACAGCAACTCGACGACACCGGAAGCAGCACCTTCCGTGAAGATCCCCTCGCCGCCACCCTCGCCGCATCCTTCAACCCGGGACTTCCCGGTGTCCTCGCCATCCAGATCTACAGCCCGGAGGGTCAACTCTTCGCCACCCTCCTCGGCCCCACCAACGCCCTCCCTCTCCCCGATCCACCAGCCTCCCCCCAGGCACCCGCCACCGACTTCATCCCCGGCACCCCGCCCCAACTCCACGTCTGGCTCCCTCTCCAACCCGCCTCCGCCACCGGTGTTCTCGGTCACGCCCACATCACCCTCGACGCCTCCGATCTCGCCGCCTAATACGATCGACTCGACGCCGGCCTCAGTCGCCAAAGCCTCATCGCCTTCCTCGGTGTCGGCTTCACCCTGACCCTCATCCTCACCCTCACCTTCCACCGACTCCAACGCGCCAACCACCTCCTCGCCGATCGTTCCACACGACTCGAACAGGCCAATCGCGACCTGTCCCTCGCCGCCCGCACCTCCGCCGTCGGCGCCGTCGCCTCCCACCTCGTCCACGGCCTTCGCAACCCACT
>CAZDYB010000639.1:0-2887 GCA_964509045.1 uncultured Akkermansia sp. | reverse complement strand
AAGACACGAAACCAGAGGACCACCGGGCACTTTTCCGCCCTATCTGGGTTGGGGCGGTGCCGGTCGGTCGCTGTGGGGGGAGAAGCCGGCGAGAGAAATTCACCATTACAATTCCCGCGTTCTCTGCGGCTCCGCGCGAGTCCGTGCTCGTGACCGCATGGTGCGTGTGCTCCTCCGGAGACGCTGTGGCGCAGAGGGGAGGCGGTGGATGAGCAGATTGGAATGTTGACGTACCGCCGAGACGGTTGCTTTGGGATGCACTGGCACCTTGTCCTTGAATCGAAAATGTCCTTTTCGTGACACTGTGTCTCTCGACATCCGACACTTCCAACAACCGATTCACACTCGCCCGGGCGGACGCGGTAAAGGGATGTTCGAGGGGCAAGGCCTTCCTCACATGTCCGCAATATGGAATCGTCATTGCGATGGGAGAGGTCTCGGTTCAGGCTTCAGATGCGCAAAGACTCTGTTCATCTTGCTGTACGCCGACCGACTTGGCACCGAGGTGCTGGGTCTACGAACACAATATGTTGCTTTCCTTCTTCGTTCAGAACTTCCGCTCAATCCTTGAACTGAAGGTGGATTTCACTTTCGGGGAGGGGAAGGCACCCAACGGGCATAGGGAGATGGCGGTCATGCCGTTCATCGAGGCCGCCAACCAACAGCGGGTGGTGCCGTGTCTGGCGTTCTTCGGGGCAAATGCCTCCGGCAAGACCAATATTTTGCGGGCGTTCGCGGCATTCAAGCGGCTGGTCCATATGGAAGATGGACTCGCTGATCTTTTTGAGCCCAATCGGATCAATCCCAAGTTCGAGAGGACGACCTTCGCCGCAGAGTTTCTCGTGGGGGAAGACCACTTTGATTACCGGATCAGCTACTCGGACGCCGACATTGAGCACGAGTCGCTGAAGAAGAACGGACGAACGGTGTTTTCCATCCATCACCTCACTCCCGAGTTCTCGACCGAGATCCTTTCCCCGGCTTATTCCAAGGAAAAGCTCGCAGACATCATCCGGGTCGAGTGTTCCGATGGCGGTGGACGGCAAACCAAGCCATTCCTGCGCCGAATGGGCCAAGCCTATCCCGGGTTGCATGCGGATCTCCGGAGCGCGTTCACTTACTTCAAGGATTCAGTGAAGTATGTAGGTAACAAATCGCCCATACCGCTGCCATTTGCAGTAGAGACGCTTGCAACAACTACTGGCGGAGATGAGTCGGCGGCGATCCTGGAGATCACCAAATTTGTCAAACGTCTCGACATAGAGATCGAAGCAATTGATATCGAGATTGAGTTGGAATTGGGCGAAGATGTACGAGTTGGAGATGCCGTATCGCTCCAATATGAAGCCGGGTCCAAACCTGCTGTCCAAGTAAGAACACTCCACATGAACGTGTCTGGCGATCTGATCATGTTTGACTTCATCAAGCATGAGTCCGCCGGCACCCAACGGCTTGCTGGTTTGGTGGGCCTAATTTTATACACGCTCAAGATCGGGGGCGTGCTGCTGGTGGACGAGCTTGAGTGCTCGCTTCATCCGCTCCTGATGCGGGAGCTGGTGCTTCACTACAAGAAGCGCCGACATAATCCCAAGGGTGCGCAACTCATCTTCACCACGCACAACACGGAGATCCTGGATGATTCCATCCTGCGTCTCTCCGAGATTGCCTTGGTGCGGAAGACAGCCGCCAACGGCACCTTGGTGCGTCGGTTGGTGGATGCCCGCAAGGAGGGGGAGGACATCCGGAACGTCACCAACTTCCGAAAGCAATACCTCGCCGGATTCTATGCCGGCATCCCGCATCCGGCCCTCTGATTCCGGCCATGAGGACCGTTCGCCACCTTATCGTTTGCGAAGGGGAATCCGAGAGGGGATACATCCAGCAATTGCAGGGTTTCCTCGACCGGGAACGTGTGCCGGAAGGCGCTTTTGAGCCTCCCCTACGTCTGTTTTCTCCCGAGTACGCCATTGCCAGGAGTGGAAGGTTTGCGGACCTGAGGCGGTGTTATACCCGGGCCAGAAAGCAGAATCGGAATGAATCCATCCAGATCTGGGCGGACTTCGACCTCTACCATCGCAACACCCACGAGTGCGTCACCAGCTATAAGGAAAAGCCTGAAGGGTTGCCGGACTTCCTCTTTTCCTTTCACAATTTTGAGGACTTCCTGGCGCTGCACTGGGACGGGGATCGCTTCGAGGCCTGGCTTCGGTTTGGCGGGAAGGGCCATTTTAGGGAGCCATTGCACGAGGGAGGATATCTTCCGGAGATCCGGGCCATTCTTCCTGAGTATAAGAAGGGGGAGCTGCCCATTGATTTCTTCAGTTGGTCATCCCTCAGGAATCTGAAGCGGAACCTTTCCTGCCAACCGACCTTCAATCCGCACGACCTGCCCAATCCCCGAAGCTTTGCCGGGTTTCTCGTGGATGAAATCGGGCGGGCGTATCCCGGGTTGTTGGATTGATTCGTGGGGTTGAAAATGGGCTCCCCCGATTGAAGGGAATTTTTTGGAACAATCCAGACGGGGTGGGACATCAACCACGAAAGACACGAAATCGGAGGATGCCCGGGTGCCTTCTCAGCGTTCTCCGCGGCTCTGCGCGAAACAGTCTTCCTGACGGGATGGATTTGTTCTCCCGCGGAGACGCTGGGGCGCGGTTGGGGTATGGGATGATTTTGGTGGTGCGGAGGCGAGGGAGGGCTTGGGTTGGAGTTTCATGGCCTCGGCGGCCACGGGGTGGAACGGAGTCTCGTGACCTCGACTGCTACGGGGAACGCAGTGGGTCCTCGTTACTTCGGTTTCGCCGGGCGGGGCGGGGGGAGGTCTTCGATCTGCCTGGCTTCCCGTTGTCTGAGGACGGCTTCGAACTTGGGGACGTAGAACTGGGTT
>CAZDYB010000638.1:0-2888 GCA_964509045.1 uncultured Akkermansia sp. | reverse complement strand
ACCGATCCCGCCCCGCCAGGTGCTGTCACCGGAACATCCGGGTCATGAACATAGGTGTCCCGCGGTTCCTCCCCTGAGGGTGGCGTCGTCTCCAGTCGACCATCGCCCCGCACCGAGTTCGCCCGACCACCCCCACGCAGGTACCAGCATTGGGTCGGTCCACCTTCCAACCCCGGCCAGGTCGCCGGTTCATGCCATCGATTCTCTCCCAGCGCAAAACAGCGCACCCGCGGTTCCCGTGCGAAATCGCCGGTGTCCTTCAGCCAATGGTTGAACCACCGCAACAACAACCCGTCCGTGTCCATCAACGCCTCGGCACCCAGATCCGCTTCACCCACCAGGTTTCCCCAGGGGATATGCACCCAGGGTCCGGCCACCAGGTACTGGTTCCGCCGGCTCTCCGGGCTTCCCGCCCCTCGGGCCAGTCCCTCGAACAATCCAATACTCCCGTGCAGATACGTGTCATACCAGCCGGCCAGGTGCAGCGCCGGGACATCCACCGATCCCCATCGTCCACTGATGTCCCGTGCCTCCCAGTATTTCCCCGGCCGATCCCGTGTGATCCAGTCCCGGTAATACCCGGGAAGCCCGCGACCCCGCAGCGCCGGTATCTCCGCATAGGGCGCCACTGCCGCCAATCCACCCGACTGATTCCAGGCCGCATCCAGGGCCGCCGCCGCCTTCACCAGACCCAACCGATGCGCATCGCCCCGCAACATCTGCACCGCCCAACCCACTGTCGATCCCAGCCGCAGCATCCCATGGTGATAAAACCAACCTTCATATAGGTCCCCGGCCGTCATCCAGGGCGCGATGCACCGCAACCCCTTCGGTCTCCGCACCGCCGCCAGCAACTGCGTCACGCCCTGGTACGAAAACCCATACATCCCCACACGCCCGTCACACTCCGGCCGTGAAGCTACCCATTCCACTGTCTCGAACCCGTCCTGCTCCTCATGTGCGAAGGGATCAAACATCCCTTCCGACATCCCGCGACCCCGGACGTCCTGGATGACCACATGATATCCATGACGCGCAAACCACACCGGATGCGCATAGACCACCGTGGTGGCGATGTCCTTTCCGTAAGGCTGCCGCACCAGCAGGGACGGCGCCCGTTCCTTTCCCGGCGGATGATAGTGATCCGAGTACAACACCGTCCCGTCCGACAACCGGAACGGGACATCCCTTTCGAGCGTCACGCCGTTCCCGCAATCCACCAGGACTCCCTTCGCACGGGAGGCCGCAGGAGCCCGGGCTTGGCGTCGTCGTTCCATGAGGCCTATTTGAAATCCCGATGCCGGAACTCCGACATCTCCACCAACGCCGCCGCAATGCGCGTCGACATCTCGTCACACCATTTCAAGCCCTTCTCCGCCGTGGACGGATTCGGATCGCCCATGACCCCGCTCGGAGCAATGTCCCGGGTCAGCCACGCATAGGTGGCATAGGCGAATTCCGGTTTCAGCACCCCGGGTTCCCCCAGTTGCCGGATGTAGTTCACCGTGTACCGGTCGGTGTGGACCAGCTCCGGCGTGGCCGCCAACAGCACCGAGGTTTCCACTTCGCCCGCATGGAAGCCATAGGCCGCCTCCTGCGGATCCAGCCCCGAGGCTCCTCCCCCACCAAACAGGCAGAAGGTCGTCATGCCGAACTCCGCCCGCAGATCCCGCGCCATGACATCGACCAGGGAATGGTTTCCACCATGACTGTTGAAGAACACCAGCTTCTCGAACCCGCCGGCCTTCAAACTCGCCCCCAGGTCCCGCAACACCGCCATGAAGGTGTCCCGGCTCAGGGACAATGTGCCCGGATACCCGATGTGTTCATTGCTCTTGCCATAACACACCGGTGCCAACGCATAGATCGACACATCCGCCGGCACCTTCCTCAGCGCATGCCCCAGAAGGTAGTTGTTGATCAGGGTATCCGTCGCCAGGGGCAGATGATGCCCGTGCTGCTCGATCGCCGCCGTCGGCAGGATCAACAGGGTCCGGTCCTTCGGCAGGGCCTCCACCTGTTTCCATGTCAGGTAGGGAAGGAATCGGTTGTCTGGGATCCAGGTCTTCATGCGGGAATGGGTTCAGCCTTCAAGGGCGTGTACTGCGACATCTTGCCGGGATTCAACAACCCCTGCGGATCGTACTCCCGCTTCGCCACCCGCTTCGCGTCATCCTCCCGCCAACGCCCGCTGCCCTCCAGATGGTTGATGTGCGGATTGGCAACCCCAACACCGATCACACCGCAGTAATCGATCATCTCCTGCAACCGTTCTTCCGTGGTGAACCGCACCACCGGCAATGCTCCAGGCCGCACCACGCCGTCGGACCTGGCAAATTCGTAATGCAGGAGGAACTCGTCCCCGAAGCGTTCCTTCAACAGGCGCATCTGCTCCCGAAACCGTCCCGGATCAAATCCACATTGGAGATAGGTCAGGGTCGGATCCCCCTTCAACGCCCAGAGGGTCGTGTGATTCCAGGTATAGTCGGACAACTGGGCGCCGCGTCGTGGTTCCTGATAGGGAGCCTGATAGACGACCTTGCCACCGGCGGCCTCGGCCGCCTTGGCAAAGGCCGGCAACTGGGTGTCGGCCACCTCGAAGAATGCCAACGCATGACCCGGCACCACCCACTTCTGCAACGGGGTGAACCACTGCGGGATCGGCCACTCAAAACAGGTCACCAACCGCTTCTGCCACCCATCATCCAATGCCGCCGCCTCCACAAAGTCGAGGCACCCGTCCATCCGCTCGAAGGACACCGCCACCTGCCCCCAATCCACCCGGGGCGCCAATGCCAGTCCCACCTCCAACATCACACCCGTCGTTCCCCAGGCATGCAACCCCTTCAATACATCCTTGCCCTCCAACACCACCTCGCGCGGCTCCG
>CAZDYB010000637.1:0-2894 GCA_964509045.1 uncultured Akkermansia sp. | reverse complement strand
GTACTGCCAGGCCGGGTGGAAGCGGCGCGGAATGCCGGGGAGAGCTCGGAAGTACCGCCGGGACCGGAGGCGGTGGCAGTGATGAGACGACCGGAGGCGACGACGGGGAGGGTGGCCTGGATGAGGGCATTGCCGGAACCGTCGGTGGTGGCGGAGGCTGACCCGAGGTATTGGGTGGCTTGGACGGGGTTGCCTTCGGGATCGGGAGTGGAGGCGAAGAAATCGATCACGAACTGGGTGCTGGCGGTGGAGTTGAGGGTGGCGGAGAGAACGATCTGGGAGGGGTCGATGTTGGCGGCGGTGAGGATGGGATGATTCTGCAGGTCATTGGCGCCGGAATCCGAGTCGCCGGGGTCGTTCGGGGTGACCTGATCAAAGCCGAGGTTGATGCCGAGACCGGCATTGGAGAACAGGGAATTGCCCTGGATGAGATTGGCGCGGGAACTGGTGCCGCGGATCCGGATGCCATCGCCGTTGTTGTGGGCGATGCGATTGCCTTGGCCGGGTTGGGTGCCGCCGATGACCGCGTCCGAGCCGGCGACGTCGATGCCGAAGGTGTTGCCGAGGGGAGTGATGCCATTGGCGGCCAGTCCGATGAGATTGCCGAGGACTTGGGCATTGGCAGCGACGAGGATGCCGGGGCCGTTGTTGCCGGAGATGACATTGGCGGCGGCGGGGATGGAGCCACCGATGAGGGCGTTGATGGAGCCCAGGGAGATGTCGATGCCACCCTGGGCATTGGGCCGGGCGATAGAGCCGGTGGGGTCGGTCCCGATCAGGTTGCCCTGGATGATGCAACCGTTGGCGGTGGCGAGGCGGATGCCGGCGGCGCCGGAGGCGGAGATGACGTTGCCGGCGCCGGGTTCGATGCCGCCGATGAGATGGTTGGCGCCGGAGACGATGAGGTTGACGGAATTGGGGGCGGATTCGCCATCGGCTTTGAGGCCGAAGTAATTGCCCTGGATGCGGGCCGAGTCGCCGGCATCCACGAGCAGGCCGGTGGAGTTGCCGGAGATCAGGTTGCGGTCGGCCGGGGTGGTGCCGCCGATGCGATGGTTGGAGCCGAGTTGCAGACGGATGCCGATGCTGTTCTGGCTGGCGCTGCCATCGGGCTTGAGTCCGATGCTGCAACCGGTGATGCCAGCGCGGTTGCCGGTGACGTCGATGCCGATGAACCATCCGGTGAGAGCGACGCCGCGCAGGGTGACATCGGGACCGGTGACAGTGAGTCCGGTGGAACCGGCGCCATTGGCGAATTCGATGGCGATGCCGAGGACGGTGTTGAGCCCGGTGGAGCTGGAGTTGGGCTGGGTGCCGGGCTGGGAGAAGCCATCGATCACCACGGCATGGCCGATGGACGGGAGGGGGGAGGCGGGTTGGATGAAGTGGGGACCGGGGCCGGGGATGTTGAACTCGATGCGATTGGCTTCGCCGGCGATGCTGGAGTTGTTGGCGAGGAGGGCGGCGCGGAAGGAACCGGGGCCGGCATCGGCGACGGAGGTGACGACGAAGGTCTCGCTGGCGAAGGCGGTGGAGGCTTCGAGACAGGGGCTGAACTCGGAGGTGTTGCCGTCGGGATCAGTGGCGGTGGCGGTGATGAAGCGTCCTTCGACGACGGCGGGAAGCGCGGCATTGAAGTCGGCGGAACCAGTGGCCCCGGTGGTGACGGTGGCGGCGCCGAGATACTGGGCTCCCTCGCCGTGTTCAGAGGGATCGCACGCACTGTTCGCGTAGAAATCGAGGGTGTAGGTCCGGTTCGGTTGGCTTGTCAGGGAACCTTCAATCGTCACGCCGGCCCCGGTAGCCGCCGCCGTGGTCAGGACGGGGAAGTTCTGATGCAGGTTCGGGCCGGAGTCGGAATCGTCCGGGTCATTCACCAGCACCGAGTCGAAACCGAGATTGATGCCGAGTCGGGCATTGTCGGCGATGGAATTGCCGCGGACGGCGTTTCCGACCGGATCGGGGAATCCGAAAATCGAGACGCCGTTCTGGGCGTTGAAGGCGATCCGGTTGCCTTCACCGGGGAGCGGACCACCCACGGCATTGCCGCTGGAGAGGACCTGGATTCCGTCCAAACCGTTGGCGACGGCGAGGAGGCCGGTGGGATCGGATCCGATGCGATTGCCGAGGATGCGGGTGCGGGTGGTGGGAGTGCCGCGGAGTTCGATGCCGGAGCCGTTGTGACCGCCAATGACATTTCCGGCGCCGGGAACGGATCCGCCGATGAGATTGTCGGGGGATGACTGGACGAGGACACCGACATTGGAGCCGAAGAAGCCATCGCCGATGGCTGGAGCGGCGGTGCCGGAGGGGAGGATGCCGATGAAGTTGCCCTGGACCTGATGGGCACCGATGGCGCCCTGGAGTTCGACGTTGGCGCCGTGATTGCCGGCGATGACGTTTCGGGCGGCGGAGTTGATGCCTCCGATCTGGTTGGATGCGCCATTGGCAAGGATGCCGCGGGAATTGGGGATGGCGCCTCCGGTCAGCCCGAGCCCGATCCGGCAGCCTTCGACCCGATTGTTGTCACTGGCGAGTTCGATGCCGCTGGCCCCGAACCGGACGATGACGAGGCCGCGGACGACATTGCCCGGGGCGGTGAAACGGAGGCCATTGGCGCCGAACGGGGCGAGGGAACCGTCGAGGACGATGCGGTGAACGGCGTTGTCAGCCAGGGGCAGGTTGTTGGGCGAAGCACCCGTCTGGGTGAAGCCGTCGATCTCGACGGGTTGATGGAATGGAGTGGGAAGCTGGGTGAGCGGTTGGATGACATGGGGGCCGTCGCCCGGAATGGCGAACACGATCCGGTGCGGTGGGCCGGTGAGGATCCTGTCGGCATCGAGCAGGGCCTGACGGAGGGAGCCGGGTCCGGCATCGGCGGTGGAGGTGACGGT
>CAZDYB010000636.1:0-2896 GCA_964509045.1 uncultured Akkermansia sp. | reverse complement strand
TGCGTCGATGGAGGGGGAGGCGAAGGAGGCGTTTGCGGCGATCCCGGGCCTGGCTTCGAAGGGTCGGTTGAATCCGTTCGTGATGGTGATCTCGGACAACGACACCAAGCTTTCGGGACGCATCACGGCGGATTCCTTTTCGATGCTGCCGAGTTTCGAGGCGATGGACGACCTGGGATGGGACGTGCGTCGGATTGCCGATGGGCATGACCTGGCGGCGGTTTACCTGGCGGTGGAGCAGGCAGTGGCGGATGCCCGTGCGAATGCGTCGCGTCCGGTCTGTCTGTGGGTCAAGACCATCAAGGGTTATGGCGTGAAGGCGACCATGGAGAACTCTGCGGGTGGCCATGGTTTCCCCCTGGCCAACGGCGAGAAGATTGTCGGGTTCGTCGACGAGATCTTCGGGGGACAGACCCCGGCGGAGTTTGCTGCCTGGGCGCAGTCGTTGCGGACGGATTGGGAGGAGAAGGAAGCCGCGAAGAAAGCCAAGGCGGCGGCGGCGCCGGCTGTTGCGGCGACGGTGGCACCGGCCATCAAGAAGGACAAGGTGCAGGCGGGTCTCGCCGCCGGTGCGATCCGTGCGGCCAAGGAGGGATATCCGGTGTACTCGGTGTCATCGGATGTGCAGGGGTCCACGGGCATCAGCGCCTTCCAGAAGGCCACGGGCAATTTCATCGAGGTGGGCATTGCCGAGGCGAACATGATCTCGGTCGGGGCCGGCCTTTCCAAGGTGGGGTTCATACCCATCGTTGACACCTTCGGCCAGTTCGGGGTCACGAAGGGCAACCTGCCGTTGACCATGGCGGCGCTGTCGCAGGCCCCGGTCATCGCCATGTTTTCCCACGTGGGATTCCAGGATGCAGCGGATGGCGCGTCGCATCAGGCGACCACCTATTTCGCGGCCATCAGTGCCATTCCACACACGGTGGTGGTGTCACCGAGTTGCGCCGAGGAAGCCGAGGCGTTCATGTACCAGGCCATCCGACACATCGCCGAGGAACGTGCTGCGGGCCGGGACGGCGAGTCGGTGGTGTTCTTCGTGGGTCGCGAGAATTACCCGGTGCGTTGGGTGGAAGGATCGAACTACGCGTGGGGTCAGGCGCAGGTGATCCAGGAAGGAACGGACGTGGTGTTGGTGGGATCAGGTGTCTTGTTCAACAAGGCGCTGGAAGCGGCCAAACTGCTCGCCGCCCAGGGTCGGTCGGCCACGGTGATCAACCATCCGTTCGTCAACCGGGTGGATGTGGAGACCATCGGCGCCGCGGTGAAGCGTTGCGGTGGACGGTTGGTGACCATTGAAGATCACCAGGTGATCTGCGGCATGGGCGCCCAGCTTTCCCACGCCCTTTCCCAGGCCGGCATTGCGCATCGGGTGAAGAGCCTTGGGATCCCGGGCGAATTCGGGCAGTCGGCCTACATGGCGGAGGAACTCTACGTCCTGCACGGGTTGACCGGTCCGAAGATGGCGGAGGCGGCACTGGCGTTGATCAACAGCTGAGATCATGACACCCGCACTGGTTCTCTGGATCTATGCCGGCCTGCTGGTGCTGGGCGGTCTCATGGGCTTCATCAAGGCCCGGTCCAGGATCTCCCTGATCGCTTCGGTGGCCTGCGCAATTCCCATCGCGTTGGTGGCGTTGGGCAAATTGCCGATGGCGGTGGCGTGGGTGGTGATCGTGTTGCTTGGCGGCATGTTCACCGCCCGTTACATCCGGGGACGCAAACCGATGCCGGCCATTCCCATGATCGTGGCTTCGGTGGTCGCCCTGGGTTTGCTCTACTGGATGGGGCGTTGAGCCCGGACACGGCTGTGATGTACGTGGAGATGGGTTGGCGGTTTCGCCCGTCATCCGTGAACGGAACGAGCTGCATGGCCGACAAGGCTCGAATTCCGTCGCGTATTCGTACTCGTGCTCGTGCTCGTGCTCGAAACACGTCGAGGTGGTGTGGTCGGGGAAAGGCATCGGGTCGAGTACGAGGGCAAGGGCGAGTACGCGTACGAGTACGATGATGAGACCGAGTACGACGGCGCGGTGAGCACTCGTTATGAACCTCTGTCTTTTCTAAATGGATCCCCATCAACTCCCGGTCTGGTCGTTGCATCAACCGATCCTCGACGCCCTGCGGACGGAGGGTCGTCTGGTGTTGGTGGCCGCGACCGGTTCCGGAAAGACGACCCAGGTTCCGCAGATGCTGTTGGATGCGGGGATTGCGGGTGGGCGCCGGATCGTGGTGTTGCAACCGCGTCGGGTGGCGGCCCGGACGGTGGCGGCGCGGGTGGCGTGGGAACGACGCGGGACGCTGGGCAGGGAAGTGGGCTACCAGGTCCGTTTCGAGGATCACATCTCGCCTGAGAGCAGACTGTGCTTTGTCACCGAGGGAATCCTGTTGAGATGGTTGCAGGATGACCCCGACCTGTCGGACATCGGGGTGGTGGTGTTCGACGAGTTCCATGAACGCAACCTGCAGAGCGACGTGGCGCTTGCCCTGGTGAAGGAACTGCGTCGGACCCGACGCCCGGACCTTGGGATCGTCGTGATGTCCGCGACCCTCGAGGCGGAACCGGTCTCGCGTTATCTCGAACTCGGCACCGGTCGGCCTGCACCCATCCTGGTATCCGAAGGTCGCGCCTTTCCCGTCGAGATCCGCTGGGCGGATTACGATGATCACCGGTCCGAATGGGCACAGGCCGCAGGCGCGGTCGAACGGATCCTGTCGAACGGTTGGGAGGGCGACATCCTCGTGTTCATGCCGGGCATGGCCGAGATCCAGTCGACGTTGCGGGAACTGGATGCGGCGCGACTGGGCGAGAAGGTGACGTTGCTGGCGTTGCACGGGGAATTGTCGCCGGATGAACAGGACCGGGCCTTTCAACCCTGCGACCGCCGCAAGATCG
>CAZDYB010000635.1:2237-2899 GCA_964509045.1 uncultured Akkermansia sp. | reverse complement strand
TAGTGACAAGTACATATGGAACAGGGTGTTCCAGGAATACGACGAGAAATACTTAGATTCGAAATACACGAACAATGATTCAAGAGGTTGCTATCGAACCGACAACTTAACCGCTGCTGGACTTCGAGGCGGCGATTCAGGAAAGCCATGGAGGGATTTTGATCCCGGAAAGATTGGCGGCCATTGGAAGGTGAATCGAGAAGCTGTTGAGTCATTGGTCGGCAAGGAGAAGGCGGCCAGGATGACCACTCAAGAGAAGCTAGATTTGCTCGACGCGAATGGCTTTATCTATTGGCCATCGAAGGAAGACGGGCGACCCCAATTCAAGAAATACATAGGGCAAGGCGTCGCCATTCAAGACATGATTACAGATATTCCGCCCGTTAATTCTCAAGCCGAAGAGCGAGTTGATTATCCGACACAGAAGCCTGAAGCACTAGTGGAGCGCATCCTCAAAGCCAGCAGCAACGAAGGCGATTTGGTGGCAGACTTTTTCTGCGGCAGCGGAACGACGGCGGCCGTGGCCGAGAAGCTCGGGCGCAAATGGATCGCCACCGACCTTGGCAAGTTTGGCATTCACACTACCCGGAAGCGGCTCATTCAAGTGCAGCGTGAATTGAAGGCTGCAGGCCGGCCATTCAGAGCCTTCGAGGTGCTCAACC
>CAZDYB010000635.1:0-2227 GCA_964509045.1 uncultured Akkermansia sp. | reverse complement strand
CAGGCCTATCTCAACGTCGGCGGGCGGCTCACTGGCAAGAAGTTGGATCAAGCCCTCGCCCGCAAGGAACAGCAATTCCGCGACCTGATCCTGAAAGCCTACCGCGCCGAGTCATTGCCGGACGCCGCCTTCTTCCACGGCAAGCACGGCGGGCGGCTTGTGGTTGTCGGGCCGATTAATCTGCCCGTGGGGCGGTTGTTTGTGGAGGAAGTCATCACGGAATGCCGCAAACGAGGAGCGTCGCGTGTGGACGTGCTGGCGTTCGAGTGTGAGATGGGCCTCTTCCCTGCCGTCCTCGACGAGGCGAAGCAGAAGGGGATCGACATTGCGCCCAAGACCATTCCGCCGGAGGTCTTTGACAAGCGGGCCGTGGAGAAGGGTCAGGTTCGGTTCCACGACGTGGCCTACATCGAAGTCACCCCACGCTTCGACCAGAAGAACAAGCTCGCCCTGACTGTCGAACTGACTGACTTCTCGGTCTACTATTCTCAGGGACTGACCGAAGCGATCGAGGCGGACTTGAAGGCTGGCAAGAGCGAGGTGACCTGCGACGGAGGGAAACTCGTCAAGATCAGCAAGGACAAGAACGGCATCATCACCCGGGACGTACTGACGAAGAAGTGGACCGACTGGGTGGATTACTGGGCTGTGGATTTCGACTACGAGAGCCGGAAGGAAATCATCAAGGTTCCAAAGCGCATGGGGGTGGAAGGCGAACTGGTTGGAGTCATCAAGGCCGATGCGGGCGAGTTCGTGGATTTCGAAGAGCGCTGGACGGGTGCCTACATCTTCGAAAACGAATGGCAGAGCTTCAGGACGCGCCAATCACGGGAGCTGGAATTGACCAGCGCGAGCCATACCTACGCCAAGCCGGGTCGGTACACCATTGCCGTGAAGGTGATCGACATTTTCGGCAACGACACCATGACGCTCATCCCGATTACCGTGGGCTGAGGCAATGACAGACGGCAGCAGATTTCCAAATCCCGCCCGTCCCTGATTACTGGTTGTTCACCGTGCGTTCAGATCTCCCAATCTGACCACCTCCGGCGCTGGTCCTGCCGTGGAGCGGAAACTGAAAAAGGCAATGGGGTCAAAAAGGCAATGGGGTCGGTCCCATATTTTTGACATTTTGACCTCCTTCGCCCCACAAAACCGTCCAATACGGATCTCTGCGCCGTCCACAAGGCTCATCAACAGGGATCCGACCTCAGCAACGTGGAACGGCGCCTCATCGCCCCGTCAGACATCCACCACCGCTCGACACCGGGGATAATTGCTGCAACCCCAGAAACGATTCCCCGCCCGATCACCACTCCTGGCCGTCCGTAGAACCATCGGACTCTCGCATTTCGGACACGGGCGGGCTGACGTGTCCGTCTCACGACTGGGGGTGGGCACAACCCGTTCCGCGGAGGCCGCCGGCGCAGGCGGAGAGCTGGTCGCAATCCGTTGAAAACCAGCTTCACGGATCAATCGATCCTCCACTTCGCCCGGCGCGTACGCAGTCCGAACAGCGAACCGCATCAAGGGCAGGCCCGCCGCCGCGAAGACCTTGTTCACCAGATCGTCCCGCTCTTTCCGATCCTCACGGGCATGGCTCGAATCATCCAGTTCCACCCCGAACCACGGCTCAAACGTCTTTGGATGGCACACCAGAAAATCGACATGCTTGCGATCCACCCTGTTCCTCAACCCGGCACGCGCGCCGTAATCGCCTCGACTCGGATAAAAGAGATCGCCCAACCGGATCTTTGCCAACACCTCGCCATCCGCCCCAATCACCCCGCGCAGGACCAGAAAGAACGACTTCTCGGCAGGGGACAGGAAATCATCGCGAAGCTTGAACGCCCCGAGGTCCGGACCCGCCGCCGGAGCCTGATCCTCTGACAACAACTCAACAATGAACTGGACCACCTGATCCACCTTCTCGGGCGCGAGCCCAACGGCGCGAAGGGCAGCACGGAGAAGCGGAAACCTGGGTGATGTCGGATCTGCCATGCGATTGAGTGGCCATTCTGTACCCGGTCGTCCCCCGTGGGCAAGTGGGTAGGCTTTCAGCGGGGCCTGGCCATATAGGAACTTCGCATCTACTGCCCGCTGACGAGGCTGAAGCAGGGCAAATCACCGGGATCATCCGAACCCCGGTCGGATCGCAGCCTGATGCATGGAGCGCGCTGGCCGACCTCCGTGAGGTCGCAGAGGTGTCGCTATGCTTAACCCTGGC
>CAZDYB010000634.1:0-2902 GCA_964509045.1 uncultured Akkermansia sp. | reverse complement strand
TTTTCCCCGGCCGAGTTGTGAGCGTGGCGCCCCGCTGGGCGGTATACCGCCCGACCGACGAAGGCATTGCGGAATGCAGATCCAGCCGCAACGACCGATCCTGCTGCATGGATACGGCCAAGCCTGATCCCCTTCGGTGATCTACTTGAACAACATCCCGAACAGCACCCACGCCAGCACCAGCGTCCAAAGCACGTTCACCAACTGCCCGCCCAGGAACGCCAGCGACGGTCGGCCGCCGCCCAGCTTCGCCAGGTCACCCAGGCGTGTCTCCAGGCCAATGCACACGAAGGCCGCCGCAAACCAGATCTCACGCAACCCCTTCAGCGGCTTCTCACTCGCCTTCACCACCTCCGCCGGAAGCACAAACGAAAACACCAGCGATGCCGCAATGAACCCCAGGACAAACTTCGGGAACCGTTCCCACAACACCCCAAGGCCCGGTCGCGGCGCCCCCGGATTGCTCCGTCGCTCCCGCAACGTCCACCACAACGAAATGCAGAACGCCGCCACCCCGATCAACACGTTCTGCGACAACTTCACCACCGTCCCCGTCCGCGTCGCCGCCTCCCCCACCATCTCCGTCGCCGCCACCACCGACCCGCTCGTGTCCAGCGTCCCGCCCAGCCACGCCCCTCCCACCGCCGTATCCAGTCCCATCCACTTCACGCACCACGGCATCAAGATCATCATCGGAACCGCACACAGCAGGACGATCGATGTCACATACGACAGCTTCTTCTTGTCCCCCTGGATCGCTCCACACGCCGCGATCGCGGCCGACACCCCGCAGATGGATACCGCCGTGGAAAGCATCACCCCGAACTCGTCATCCACCTTCAGGTACCGGGCGAGCCGGAACGTGATGTGCCACACCACGGGAATCACCAGCACCGCCTGGATCATGCCCGGCACACCCGCCTTCATCAGGTCGCCAAACAGCATGCCCGCCCCCAGGATGACGATCCCGGTCTTGATGAAGAACTCGGTCCGCACGGCGCTCATCAGCCATTCCGGCGTGGGCAGCAGATGACTCCACAGCAATCCCAGGGCGAGGCCGAACAGGACGTACTCCAATCCCAGCGCCTTGAGGCTGGCATTCGCCGCCAACCCCTGGGCCACCCACGCCAACGCAAACACCACCACCGCTCCGCCCACGAACTGCACCACCTTCCTGCCCATCGAAGCAGCCAACACCAGTGCCGCCAAACCGACCAACACCCCCGTCATCACCCCGATCGCCGTCAGGTTGGCACCTGAAAAAGCGGCACCCAGATCCGCGCCCGACGCCCAGCCCAGCTTCGGCAGCTTCACCTTCCACCCCATCACCACCGCCACCATCAGCGGCAGCGCGGCAATCAGGGCAAGCCAGTCTTCATTCTGCCACCAACGGACTGGCGGCGGAGCCGGAGCGGACAAATCGTTGGACATAAGCTGCTACCTCAAGGACGCGGCCAGATAAGCACCACCCGAACCGCGCTTGGCAAGCGTCCCGAGCCGATTCCTTCAACCCGATCCCCCTCCACTTCACCGCGCCCGAAAGGACACCGCATCACCGACCCCACCCGTCTCCAACGCAACATCCGCTCCACCCGTCGTCGGGATCCGCCCCGTCCCAATCTCAATCCAATCGGTCAGGTTCGTCGAACGTTCCATCACCCAGGGAAGCCCGATGGTCCCCGATACCCGAACCCGCCATCCCGCCGCCATCCCACCCGCCGGCGCGCCCAGGACCAGTTCACACCGACATTCCGGCAACGCCTCCGTCTCTCCCACCTCCGCCCAGGATCGAGTCCGAGCCTCCATCGAACCGCTTCGGCCTCAGCAAAACTCCCCGGAAATCCGGTTGAATCTTGTTTCCTGGCCACACGTCGCGCCACCCTTGCGCGAGTAAATCAGTGTTTTAGACCATGAATCTGAAGAATGCGATCCGCCGTTCACGCGCCCAGCGCGCCCAATCCGGCTTCACCCTCATCGAGATCCTCCTCGTCATCGTCATCATCCTCCTCCTCGCCGGTGCCCTGGTCGTCTTCGTCCTGCCCCAGCAGAAGGGTGCCGAACGAAATACCACCCGCCTCCTCCTCTCCCAGGTCGCCAATGCCCTCGATACCTACCGCCTCAATCTCGGCCATTACCCCAACGAACAGGAAGGCGGCCTCGATGCCCTCATGAAGAAGCCTTCCTTCGAAAATGAGCGCATGGGCGAAAAGTGGCAGGGCCCGTACCTCAAGCCCGGTACCCTCCTCGACGATCCCTGGGGCAACAAGATCCGCTACGAACTCGCCGACCGGTCAGACCCCACCTCCGAAGGCGCCGGCGCTCTCCCCTACAAACTCTTCTCCGTCGGTCCCGATGGACAACCCGAGACCGATGACGACGTGAAACTCACCAACGAGGAATCCGAGCAGGGGAACAATTAGTCCCTCACCCGGCAACTCCTCTCCCCTCCCGATGCAAAGCCGGTCCCGAGCGCCGCAGCGGCCGCTTGGGCCCGGCTTCACTCTGATCGAACTGGTCCTGGTCGTGGCCCTTCTCTCCCTCCTCATCGGCGCCATCGCCTTCAACTTCTCCACCGCCCAGTCCGGCAAGGCCCTCGACGAAGGCTCCCTCCAATTCGAATCCCTCCTCCGCCTCGCCCGCGCCCACGCCGCCGCCACCGGCCGCCCTGTCCATCTCGCCCTCCTCCCCACCACCAATTCCCCCTCCTCTCCCGATTCCTCCTCCAACTCCCTCGCCCTCGCCGTCCTCACCCAGCCCGATCCCCTCCGCCAACCCGGCCTCTTCCAACCCATCCCCGTCACCCTCCACCTCCTCGGCGACCTCGCCTCCCTCATCCAGCTCCAGCTGCCTCCCGCCCAGCAGGCCGCCCAGCAAACCGCCCAGGACCCCGATCCTTTCCCCG
>CAZDYB010000633.1:0-2904 GCA_964509045.1 uncultured Akkermansia sp. | reverse complement strand
CATCCGCCGGGTGACGCTCCGGCGGTACCGGTCCTGATTGATGCGGACATGAAGGTGGCGCGTGGGGAATCGGTGGCGATCGTGGGGCCATCGGGATCGGGCAAGACGACGTTGTTGAACCTGTTGGGGACGCTGGACATCGCGGACAACGGGACGGTGTTGGTGGAGGAGAAGGATCCCTGCCTGTTGTCGGAGCGGCAACTGGCGGAACTGCGGCGTCGCCTGATCGGGTTTGTGTTCCAGCAGCATCATCTGCTGCCGCACTGCACGGTGCTGGAGAACGTGTTGGTGCCGGTGTTGGCGGGGAGATCGAAGACGGACGGGGAGGTGGAGGAACGGGCGATGAAGCTGCTGGCGCGGGTGGGATTGGCGGATCGGGTGGATCATCTGCCGGGGCGGTTGTCGGGAGGGGAACGGCAGCGGGTGGCGGTGGTGCGGGCGTTGATCAACCGACCGGCGTTGTTGTTGGCGGACGAGCCGACGGGTGCATTGGACCGGGAGTCGGCGCGGGAGGTGGGGCGGTTGCTGGCGGAGTTGAATGGACGGGACGACGTGACCTTGGTGGTGGTGACGCACTCGATGGAATTGGCGGAGCAACTGGGTCGGGTGATCGAGTTGAAGGACCGCAGGTTGGTGGAGCGTTGAGATGACGGGATCCGGAGGGCAAAGAGGTATGCGAACGTTCCAATTGGTTTACCGATCGCTGATGTTCCACACGGGAACGCATCTGGGGGTGTTGTTGGGGACGATGGTGGCGACGGCGGTGATGGTGGGGGCGGTGGTGGTGGGGGATTCGTTGCTGGCGGGATTGAAGGAACGTGCGTTGGGCCGGTTGGGCCGGGTATTGGCGGCGCATGACGGGCGGGACCGGTTTTTCGTGGCGGACCTGGAGGGTGCCGCGCGTTCGGAAGAGGTCGATGAGTTCGACCTGTTCCGGCCGAAGGGACCTGAGATCTGGGCGAACGTGTTGCGGGTACCGGGGTTGGTGGTGCGGCAGGACGGAGGGGCGCGGGTGAATCGGATCCAGGTCTATGGGATCAGCAGTCGTTTCCTGGAGTTGGCGGAGGTTCCGGCGGAGGGGTATCCGGGCGAGCGGGGTGTGTGGTTGAGCGAGGCGTTGGCGCGGAAGCTGGAGGTGACGGTGGGGGATGACCTGGTGATCCGGATCCACAAGCCGGCTGCGCTTTCGATGGACGCGGTGATCTCGCCGCGGGACAGCGCGAGTGTGGCGTTGCGGTTGAGGTTCGAGCGGGTGTTGAGGGATGAGGAGTTGGGCGGGTTCGACCTCGAGACCAGCCAGGGCGAGCCATTGAATGCGTTTGTGAGGATCGACCTGTTGCAGGGGATGTCGGGGTTGGGGAAGCGGGCGAACCTGTTGTTGGCGGGGATCAATCCGGATCCGGATCCGCCGGTACGGGCACCGGAGGAATGGGAGTTTGTGGAATTGGCTAAGGACCGGGTGCAGCGGCACGGGAGTCTGGCGGACATGGAATTGACGGTGCGGGAGGTGGATGAACTGGAGGTCGACACGGGCGGGGTCCGGTTGCCACCGATGGTGGAGTTGACGACGCGCCGGATCTTTCTGGAGGAGGCGGTGGCGAAGGTGGCGACGCAGAAGGGAATGGTTGGAACACCGCCGGTGACGGTGGCGACCTACCTGGTGAACGGGTTGTGGTCGGGGGAACGGTTGACGCCGTACTCGATGGTGACGGCGGCGGGGCCGCCGTACACGCCGGAGGACATGGAAGAGGACGACATCCTGGTGAACCAATGGTTGGCGGACGAGCTGGGGGTGAAGGTGGGGGGTACATTGACGATGACCTACTTCCAGATGGACAGCGGGTCGCAGTTGCAGGAGAGGACGAATGTCTTCCGGGTGACCGGGGTGGTTCCGATGCGGGGGTTATGGGCGGATCGGACCCTGATGCCGAGTTTTCCGGGGTTGAAGGAAGCGGAGACGACGCACGACTGGGATGCGGGATTTGAGCTGGTGCATCGGATCGGGGAGAAGGACGAGGAATACTGGAAGGAGTGGAAGGGGACACCGAAGGCGTTCATCACGCCTGCGGCGGGGAAGAAGCTGTGGGCAAACCGGTTTGGGGAACTGACGGGGGTCCGATGGTTTGTGAAGCGGGGTGATTCGTCGGAGTGGTTGAAGAAGATGGTCGTCCAGGAACTTCGGGGGCAGATCCAGCCGGAGTCGATGGGTCTGGCGATGCGTGGGGTTCGGGAGGAGGCGTTGGAGGCGGCGAAAGAGGGGACGGGCAAGATCTTCGGGGGTCTGTTCATCGGGTTCAGCCTGTTCATCATCGTGGCGGCCCTGTTGCTGACGGCGATGCTGTTCCAGTTCGGGTTGGAACAGCGGGCTGGGGAGATCGGGATGTTGCTGGCGGTGGGTTGGACGAAGGGGCGGGTGCGGTGGTTGCACCTGCGGGAAGGGATGTTGACGGCGTGGGCAGGGGTGGTGCCGGGGGCGTTGCTGGGAATGGGATATGCGTGGTTGATCCTGTGGGGATTGAACACGGCATGGACGGGAGCGGTGGCGGGAGCGGCGGTCCGGTTCCATGTGACCCTGGATTCTGTGATGCTGGGGATCCTGATTGGTTTCCTGGTGGCGGTGGTGACGTTGGTGCTGGCGCTGCGGCAGATTGGGAAGAGGCCGGCGCGGGAGTTGTTGAATGAAGGGGTGGGCGGACGGGAAGCCGAGTTGGGGATCGCCACCGCGTCGGGTTGGCGTCGATGGATTCCGTGGGTGTTGGGATTGGCGGCGGTGGGATTGGCCGGGATGGCGGTGCCGATGCCGGATCACGAGAAGCCGGGGGCCTTTTTCGGGGCGGGAGCGTTGGCGTTGGCGGCGGGGGTGATGGCCTTGAGACGGCGATTGCTGATGCCGGTGTCGAGGGG
>CAZDYB010000632.1:0-2907 GCA_964509045.1 uncultured Akkermansia sp. | reverse complement strand
GTCAACGCCACCGGCACGGCCGCTGGCGGCGGCGACGACGGCGGGGTGGCCGGCGAGAATGGGTCGGACGAGGAGTCCGCCAGTGAGACGGCCAGTGTGCTTTCGGACCGCGACGTGCTCGACATCGATCCGAACCAGACCGCGTCGTCCTCTCAATGTGCGACACCGAATCAGGAATTGCGCTTCCGGGCAATCCCGTTTCCAAGCCCTCCGCCCGTGGCAGTCAAAACGAGGTCACGAGACTCCATTCCATCCCCGTCCCTGCATTCCCGAGTTCAAGTGCGCGGACGCGTACGATGTCGGGATTCGAAGTTCGTGCTCCCTTCGCCCTCACTGCGTACTCGTACTCGTACTCGAACCGGCCTGCGTCCCCAACGGGGACCCGGAATTCAGCCCAGGGCTGAGGGAGCCTGGCGACCGATGCCCTGGGTTGTCCCAACCCGGATCCGTGCCCTGAAGGGGCACCGGAACCGTCCCCTCCCAACTGCTTCGGTTGGCAAATCGAATCTCCCGCGCCCCTTCAGGCAGTGGCAGTCGCCAGTCTCCATTCATCCACTCCCACACCCCAGCAGTGTTGAACTCCCGATCCACCACGGGGCATCCTGCCACCGGATGGCTCAATCCATGATCGCTTCAAGCCCCACCCTCCGCTCCCTCTGGAGATCCGTCCTCCTGCCGCTCGTCCTCCTGCCTCTCCTCGTCGCCGCCGAGCGCATCCCCTGGACCACCTCCAGGGTGAAGGGTTCACCAGAACCCCCCGCACCCGTCCGCGTCGAACGCGTCTTCAACCCACTCAGCTTCAATCAACCTCTGGACGTCCTCCATGATCCCTCCCGCAAACGCTGGTGGATCGCCCAGGAAAACGGACGGATCCTGACCTTTCCCGACTCCGGCAACCCAACCCAGGCCGACCTCGCACTCGAACTGGCCCGGCATTCAAGGCCCTTCGCCCAACTGCTCGGGATCACCCTCGATCCCGACCACGCCCGGAACCGCTTCCTCTACGCCGCCTTCGCCACCCAGGCCGATCATCCACAAGGCTCCCGCGTCAGCCGGTTCCGCGTGATCGACGATCCCACACCGCGCATCGATCCCGACAGTGAACTGGTCCTGATCACCTGGCGGGGTGGAGGCCACAACGGTTGCTGTCTCCAGTTCGGACCCGATGGCCTGCTGTATGTGTCCACCGGCGACGGTTCCTCACCCGAACCGCCCGACGCCCTTCAAGCCGGCCAAGCCCTCGACAACCTGCTCGCCGCCATCCTGCGCATCGATGTCCGCGAAGCTTCATCCGCGAAACCCTACCGGGTTCCCGAAGACAACCCGTTCCTCCATCGCCCAGGCGCCCGACCCGAGATCTGGGCCTATGGCTTCCGCAATCCCTGGCGCATGGGCTTCGCCCCCGATGGCTCCCTCTGGGTGGGCGATGTCGGATGGGAACTCTGGGAAACCATCCATCGGGTCACTGCCGGCTACAACGGCGGCTGGAGTCGAACCGAAGGTCCGTTGCTGCTGAAACCCGACATCGCTGCCCCAACGCCCATCAACAAACCCGTCGCCGCCCACGGACATCACGAGGCCGCCAGCATCAGCGGCGGCCGATTCTACTCCGGTTCCCGCCTCCCGGAACTGCGCGACACCTTCCTCTACGGCGATTGGGAAACCGGCCGGATCTGGTCCCTCGCCGCCGATGCCACCCAGCCTCCGGTCGAGATCGCCGACACCGAACTCCGGGTGGTCTCATTCGCACCCGGTCCGGATCAGGAAATGTACGTGCTCGATTACCGCGGCGGCCTGTACCGGATCATCCGAAACAACACGCCATCCCGTGGCGAATTCCCCCGCCGATTGAGCGACACCGGTCTCTTCACCAACACCCCACGCCAATTGCCCGCACCGGGTGTCATCGCCTACGACGTCGTCGCCGGCCGTTGGCATGACGGCGCCGTCGCCGCACGATGGATCGCCGTTCCCGGCAACACCCAGGTCACTCCCGGCCCCAATTACAGCTTCCCCCCAGATACGGTCCTCGCCAAAACCCTCTCCGGCCCCATCCCGCCCTCGGATCGCCTGTCCCCGATCGAAACCCAACTCCTGCACCTCAGCGCGGACGGTTGGCGCGCCTATTCCTATCGGTGGAATACCCAGGGAACGGACGCCGATCTCGTCGATGCCGCCGGCGAGACGGTCGCCATCGGTCCATCCGAGGCCGCCCATCCCGAAGCGCGCCACGGCCGCAACTGGACGTTCCCAGCCCGATCCGACTGCCTGCGCTGCCACAATTCCTGGTCCGGGTATGTCCTCGGCTTCAACTCACCCCAACTCGCCAACGCAGGTCCCGCGGGATTGTCCCATCTGTTGGCCAACCACCTGGTGATCAGCAATGCCGCCTGTCAGCCCGCCTTCCATCTCGCCTCCCCCGCCAATCCTTCCGCTCCCGTCGATCTCCGCGCCCGCTCCTGGCTCCACGTCCATTGCGCCCACTGCCATCGCTTCGGCGCCGGGGCATCCGTCGCCGCCCGATTCAACGCCGACGAAGCCGTCAACCGCCTCAATGTCGTCGGAATCAAACCCACCCGCGGAGATTTCAACCTGCCCGACGCCCACATCATCGCTCCCGGACATCCCGAACGCTCCGCCGCCTGGTATCGCATCAACACCATCGGCGCCGGTCACATGCCTCCGCTCGGTTCCCGTCAACCCGATCCCGTCGGCAGCCGGGTGATCGCCGATTGGATCCACAGCCTCAATCCCTCCGCCGCCAACGCCCCGGAACCACCCGAGTCGGTCTCTTCCGCCGTCGATGCCCTTCGCTGGCTCGATGCCTCCCTCCCCGCCGCGCCTCCCGAGGCCATCGTCCGAAGCGCCGTAACCGGCACCAACGCCGCCGCACGCGACCTTTTGGCC
>CAZDYB010000631.1:0-2927 GCA_964509045.1 uncultured Akkermansia sp. | reverse complement strand
ACATGACCTTCATCCCGCCCCTTCAGGGCGGAACGGGACGATGACCATCGATCCCGGGGCGATGCCCCGGGCTGTCTCATTCAGCCCCTTCGGGGCAGGGCAAACCGAACGTCGCAACCCTTTCGCTGCCGCAACGCGGCAAAATGGGGAGGCAATGGGGTCGCGTCTAAACATTCGACATTTGAGTCGATCTGCATGCCCCCGGCCAATCGCGTTGAGCCCTCGGGATTCGAGAGAATGGTTTTGCGGCGAACAGGATCCCGAAGGCGTGGCGATTGCCTGGAGGCCTCAAGAAGTGACACTCCCCGGATTCCGTGGGAGCGCTTCATGCATCCGCGCCGGGCGCGACCCGGATGGAGGGAATCGGCCTTGACTCCGCCCCCATGACGCTGAGTCTCGGCCGGTAAGCGCACCCATGTTTCATTCCCCGGAAGTGCTGTTCGGTTCAGCGACTCTTTCCCGGGGTCTGAGGGTGCGTCCACGCAGCTCAACTCAACCACAACTCATCATGCCAAACGGTACCGTCACTGTCGGAGGACAGACCTACAACTGGGCGACATCCACCCATGCTGTCAGCGAGGGTAGCAGCAAGTTGCGGAAGGCTCTCGCCGAAGCGGACGACGCCTTCTTCCAGAAGGCCGTCGACTATATTGATGATGCAGGCAGCCCGAAGTCGAAGTCCGCGGACCAGACCATCGGACGGTGTGACAAGCAACCGGGGATCGGACACCTCGCCTGGCAGATCGGGACGAAGAGTTATGGTGATCTGAAGTTCGACGCCACCTCTGCCCACCGGTTGACGGTGGCCACTGCGGCGAACAGGACTTCGATCCTGATCCAGCTCTTCACCATCTCCAACACGCAGAAGTGCGATCTGGTCATCACCTGACCGAGGCGGGTTCGCATCGGGCCTCTGGAGGAGTTCCCGGTCATCGGATGCCAGTTCCCGGTCGTGGGCCGCGTGCCTCCACGCGGCGCCCTGGCTTCGGCTGCGATTCCGACCCCGGCATGGATGGTGAGTCGGGGCGGGCGGCTCTCGGAGGCCAGCCTGCTGCCAACCGGCAACCGGGAGGAGGGTGCAGTGAAATCCAGCGCCTGGTGCGGGGGAAGATTGCCTTGTGCGGGTTGGCGTGGACAGGGTGGCCGCCCGAAGGTCTTCCGGTCGGTCGACTCAACAGCCCATGCCCTCCATTCCGTCCCACCCTGTTCCGATCGTCTCGATCGTCACCGCGACGTTCAACCGAAGCCGGGCCGTTCGTTGCGCAGTGGATTCCGTGCGGGCGCAGACGTTGGCGGACTGGGAGCAGTGGGTGATTGGGGACGCCTGCACGGATGACACGGGCGACGTCGTCGCCGGTCTTGGGGATCCCCGGGTGAGGTTCCACAACCTGACGGAGAACGTGGGTGAGCAGTCGGGGCCGAACAACGAGGGGCTGAAGCGTGCCCGGGGACGTTACCTGGCGATGTTGAACCACGATGACCTTTGGCTGCCGGACCACCTCGAGCTGGCGGTCGCGGCATTGGAGGCTTCCGGGGCGGATCTGGTGTTTACGATGGCCCTGCAGGTGGAGCGGGAGGGTCAGTACGTCCTGCACAACTGGGCGCCCGGTCGGCGGTACCTGCCCGAGTTGTTCATCCCTGCCTCCAGTTGGGTGTTCCGGCGCGAACTCTACGAGCGGATCGGTGGCTGGCGCGCCGTGCAGTCGATCCGGAACTTTCCTTCCCAGGACTGGCTCTTCCGCGCGCACCTGAGCGGAGCCAGGCTGCAGTTCCTGCCCCTGGTCACCGCGGTCTTCCTCCCGAGCCGGACACGCGCGAATTGCTATCTCGGCAACCCAGGCGCAGAGCAGGAACTGTGGCTGGACAAGCTTCGGCACAATTCCTCGATCCGATCGGAACTGACCCTGCTGTCGCTGCGTGCACCGCCCCCTCCCAGCGTCGCAGCCGCGTCGTCGCCCCTTTCCCTTGGAGAGCGCATTTCCCGCGCACGCATCCACTACGGGTGGAAGTTCCGTCGGGCCGCAGCCCTTCGTATCGCGCGTTGGACGGGCGGACACCCCACGGAGTGGGAGGTCCGTCTCGGCGGCGAGACCACGACAATCAAGATCAACAACCTCCGGCAGATCCGGGGCCTCCAGGCCCTTTCCATCGACAAGCCGGCAAAACACCCCTGAACCCAGCATGAGCCAACATCCCAAGTCAGCCGACGCCGAACTCCTGCCGGAATCCGGCGGACTTCCCGGTGCCCGACGCGACCTGCAAAGCGTGACCCGCGACTGGCAGTCCATCCAACCGATGATCGACGGCGTCGTCGTGAAGGAAGTCCTGAACGTCACCAAGAACAATGGGATCCTCACCGAGATCTGGCGTGCTGATTGGGGTTTGGATGGACTGGGGATCGGACAGGTCTTCCAGAACCTCGTGGCTGCCGGATCGTGTTCCTCCTGGCATGTGCACCGGGTGACCACCGACCGGATCTTTGTGAACTACGGGCTCATCAAGATGGTCCTCTACGACGCCAGAACGGGATCGCCGACCTTGGGGCGGGTCAATGAGTTCCGATTGGGGTTGGTCCGGCCGGCAATGGTAGTGGTTCCCCCCGGTGTCTGGCACCTCGTCCAGAACCTCGACGAAACCCCAAGCCTGCTGCTCAATCTGGTCGATCGCGCCTACGACTACGAGAACCCGGATCACTGGCGGCTTCCTTCCGACACCGCGGAGATCCCGTATCGGGTGTTCCCTGATGATGCCATCCTTGCCCCATCCTCCGCGCAGGTCTAGGGGGCGGGGGAGGAAGGCACGGGTCGCATCCAGCCATGGAAAGCGGTCGGAGTCTTCCCTGGGTTTTCCTTGGAGCCTGTCTGAAAACTCCCCGGGGTGCAGCGACCAGAGATCTGGCTGAAAGCCGAGGTGTGAACGGCGGGCCT
>CAZDYB010000630.1:316-2933 GCA_964509045.1 uncultured Akkermansia sp. | reverse complement strand
TCCGGAAGAAGTCGTCAAGATGGGCGACGAAATCTGGGTCAAGTGCATCGGCGTTGACGAAAAGGGTCGGGTCAAGCTCAGCCGCAAGGCGGCCATGGAAGAGCGCGGGGAATCAGTGGCCGTCCAGGCGGACACTGCCGGATTGCCCCGACCGGAGCGGCCGGAACGGCCGGAACGTTCCGAGCGTCCTGATCGTGGCGACCGAGGCGACCGGGTGGATCGTCCTGAACGCGGTGAGCGCCCTGAGCGGTCGTCGGATCGTCCTGAGCGTGCCGAGCGACCGGATCGCGGTGCAGATCGCGGTGCAGATCGCGGCGAGCGGACGCCGCGACCCGAGCGGGGAGACCGTGATGATCGTCCGGCGCCGCGCGCACCGGAACGTTCGGAGCGCGGTGGGGAACGTGTTCCCGAGCGGAGCGACCGCTATGAGCGCAGTCCGGAGCGGGCTCCGGACCGGGGTCCTGATCGTGGACCGGACCGTGGTTCGGATCGGCCTCCCGAGCGTGGAGACCGTGGAGGTCGGGGCGAACGTTCTGACCGTGGTGACCGTGGTGACCGGGTGGAACGTGCTCCCGAGCGGTCGTCTGAACGGGCTCCCGAGCGGGCGCCGGAGCGCGGTGACCGATTCGACCGCGGAGATGATCGTGGTGGGCGTGGGGAATACACCAGTCGTGAACCGGTCCGGGATGATCGCGGCGAGCGATCCGAGCGGAGCCCGGAGCGCGGATCAACCCGGGTATCGGATCGGCCGGTTGACCGTGGATCGGATCGTGGTCCTGATCGTGGTTCGGATCGTGGTTCGGATCGTGGTCCTGACCGTGGTCCCGATCGCGGGTCGGATCGTGGCCCCGACCGTGGCCCTGACCGTGGAGGACGTGGCGGTGAACGTTCTGAACGCACCGATCGTGGTGGCGACCGAGGTGGTCGTGGCGGTGAGCCCCGTTCCGAGCGTGGAGGTGAGCGTGGAGGTGAGCGCGGTGGACGTCGTTCGGAGCGCAGCAGCGCGGACGAAGGCACCGAGGGTTTGGAAGTCGGCAAGCTGTATCGGGCCCGGGTTGCGTCGATCAAGGACTTCGGCGCGTTCGTCGAGTTCATCCCGGGTCGTGAAGGGTTGGTCCATGTCAGCGAACTGGCCAACTTCCGGGTCAAGCAGGTTGAGGACATCGTCCAGATTGGGGACGAGATCTGGGTCAAGTTGCTGGGAGTGGACGACAAGGGTCGGGTGCGCCTGAGCCGTCGTGCGGCGATGGAAGATCGGGATCGCGCTGAGAGTGGCGAAGCCGCCCCGGTTGAGAAGCCGGCAGTGGATCCGGAAGACGACCGGTTCATTGACTGACCGGGTCAAGGTTTGAAACAGGGGGCAGCCTGCGCGAGCGGGTTGCCCCTTTTTTGTTGGGGTTCCGTTGCTTGGGTTGTGGGGAAACCGGGGATACGCTGACGGCCGTGAGGGAGGCGTACATAGCAGCGAAGGAACGGTGGGCCCGGAAGATGGCCGGGCAGACGGAGCCGCGTGAGGCATCGGGTGACCGGTTGCCACCGGGGCAACGTCAGGTGACGAACTTTCCGGTGTTGGACCTGGGTGTGAAGCCCGAGGTGCCGCTGGACCGGTGGGCGTTGAAGATCGGGGGACAGGTGGAGAATCCGGTCACGTTGGGCTGGGCTGAGTTCATGGCATTGCCGCAGTTCCGGGACACCAGCGACTTTCATTGTGTGACGACTTGGAGCCAGTTCGACATGCCGTGGGAGGGAGTTGCCTTCTTCACGTTGGCCGATCTGGTCCGCCCCAAGTCCACGGCGACACATGTCTTCTTCAAGAGTTACGACGGGTACTCGACCAACAATCCATTGGAGGTGTGCCTGGATGAGGATGTGATGATCGCGCATTCGTGGAATGGGTCGCCCCTTGCGCTGGAGCATGGTGGGCCGGCCCGGGTCATCATTCCGAAGCGGTACGCGTGGAAGGGGGCGAAGTGGATTCGCGAGATCACCTTCATGGACCGGGACATCCTTGGGTTCTGGGAATTGCGCGGCTACTCGAACACGGCGGATCCCTGGAAGGAGGATCGATTTTCCTGATGAGCAATGAGAGTGGGTGGAAGAGGGTCGAGGTCCTGTATACCCCGGCGGATTTTGGCGCATTGGCATCCGCGATGCCTGTGGGGGCGACGTGTGTGGTGTTTGATGTCTTGCGGGCGACGACGACTTTGTTGACGGCGTTGGAACGGGGTGCGGATGCGGTGATCCCGGTGGCGACGATTGCCGAGGCTTTGGCGTGGCGTGAGAAGAGACCGGACGTTTTGTTGGCGGGAGAACGGGATGGGTTGCGGATCCGGGCCGAGATCACTGGAGCAGTGGATTTTGATCTGGGCAATTCGCCGCGGGAATTCACGGCGGAACGGGTGGCTGGGCGGACGATAGTGGCGACCACGACGAACGGAACCCGGGCATTGCGGGCGTGTTTCGGGGCGGAGGTGGTCCTGCCGGCGGCGTTGCGCAACGTGGGGGCGGTGGCGCAATGGCTGCGGAGGAATCCGTCGGAGACACTGCTGTTGGTTTGCAGTGGGACACTGGAAGAGGCGGCGTACGAAGATGTCCTGGGAGCGGGCGCCTTGCTGGA
>CAZDYB010000630.1:0-306 GCA_964509045.1 uncultured Akkermansia sp. | reverse complement strand
GTATCTTCTTTGGGCGGACTTGAATCCGGCATCGGTAAGGGACGGGTCGCGGATGGCGCGATTGATATATCGGGCGGCGGTTGGGGATCTTCCGGGGGCGTTGGCGCAACATTCCCGGAACGGACGACGGGTATTGTCGATGCCTGGGTTGGCTGAGGATGTGGCTTTCTGTGCGAGGGAGGATGACCTGGATCTGGTGGCGGCGATGGATTCCGGGGGATGGATCCGGCGGTTGCCGCCAAATAGTCCAGGATGAATCGGGCCGGTGCGGGACGCGTGGTCCGGGAAGCGTTTACGACCAATGAC
>CAZDYB010000629.1:0-2944 GCA_964509045.1 uncultured Akkermansia sp. | reverse complement strand
CCCCGCAGACCTCCTCGCCCAAAACCAGGAACTCGTGCTCAAGGTCGATGAAGCCCTCGCTGATCTGCCGGAAAAACAACGCCTCGCCCTCGCCCTCTGTCGCGAAGGCGAACTCAGCTACGAGGAAATCGCCGAGGTCCTCGGCATCACCGTCCCCGCCACCAAATCCCTCATCCACCGCACCCGCGAGATCCTCAAGGCCCGCCTCAAACCCTACCTCGCCTCCGGCGCCTGGACCCCCCAGCACCCCTGAACCCACTTCACAGGATTTCCCGACAACTTTCCTTGCCTCCCGGTTTTCAAGATCCCACTGCGCTCATGCCCCCGGAATCCCATCAAGACTGGCTCGATGACATCGCCGGCCCACGCCCTGATCCCGGGCAGGTCCGTCGCCTTCAACAGGACCCTTCCCTGACCCCGCCAGAGAAACGCCGACTCCAGGAAGAGCTCGCCCTCAATCAACTCCTCGACACCCATCGACCCGCTCCCCCTCTCTCCTCCAATTTCACCGCACGCGTCCTCGCCGAGGTCCGCCGCGAATCCAGGACCTCCTCACGTTCCACTCCCTGGTGGCAACGCCTCCGTCCCCTCGCCCCAGCCCTCTCCTTCGCCGCCCTGATCCTGACCGTCGCCATCGCCGCCTCCGTCGCCCGCAACCAAGCCACCGTCCAATCCCAGGCCGAACTGGCCCAGGCCGCTCTCGCCGTCGGTCAATCCACCACCGTCGCCGGTCTCGATGCCTCGTCCCTCGCAGACTTCGATGTCATCCATCGGCTCGGTTCCGGCCCCAATCCGGAAGACGACGCCCTCATCCTGGCCCTTGCCCAGTGAACCGACCCATCCATCCCACCCGCCTCCTCTCCCTGCTCGCCGGGATCTTCCTGGCCTTCCAGGCCGATGCCCAACCTCCCCTTCCCGCCCCAACCCGTCCCCCCGTCGAACTCTTCCTGGAACTCCTGAACGCTTCACCAGCCCGGCGCGAACAACTCCTCGCCTCCAAAACCCCGGCCGCTCGCGATCTCATCCAGAAACGCATCCGCGAATTCGAATCCCTCGCCCCCTCCCAACAGGAGGAGGCCGCCTGGCAACTCCGCCTCGCCCAGTTCAGATATTACCTCTCCAATCTCATCCAGCTTTCCCCCGACCGTCGCGACACCCTCCTCAAAACCGCTCCCCGCGAAGACCTTTCCCTCCTCCAGGAACGTCTCCTGGCCTGGGATGCCCTCCCCGAACCCGCCCGCGCCGGGATCCTCGAAAGCGACCGGCACCTCCACCATTTTGTCCGTCAGACCAGCTCCGATCCCGCCCGACTCACCTCCGCCCTCGCTGCCGCGCCTCCCGCCGCCCGACCCGAGATCGAGGCTCAGTTCAAACGCTGGAGCAATCTTTCCGAGTCCGAACGCACCACCCGGACCGCCACCTTCCAACAGTTCTTCGGACTGTCCGAATCCGAACGTTCCCGCGCCGTGCGGCGCCTCCCGGATGCCGACCGGTTGGCCATGGAGAAGACCCTCCAACGTTTCGCACGCCTCCCAGAGGCCGATCGCCTCCGCTGCCTCCAGGGATTCGACAAACTCGCCAGTCTACCCGCAGCCGAACGCGAGGAATTCCTCCGCAACGCCGCCCGTTGGCAGGCCATGACCCCACAGGAACGTACCCTCTGGCGCCGTCTCGTCCTCGGCACACCGGCCCCACCCCTCCCACCCATCCCCTCCGCCCCGGTCGGAGTCACCAACCGGTGAACCCGACCCCGCCGCCTGATCCCCACCGCGGCGCCGGCGTCAATCCGCCCAACCGATTCCTCCACACCCATCGAAGCTGCGACCCGGACGCCACCGATCTCGACCCCACCGAAGAACCAGATCCACAAACCCGGTTCATTCCCGACCTCGCCCAATCCATCCTTTCCCGCAACGATTCGCCCGACGTCGGATTCACCTGGAGCCTGAATCCATATCGCGGATGCGAACACGGTTGCTCCTATTGCTACGCCCGGCCCACCCACGAATACCTCGGCTTCAATGCCGGCATCGATTTCGAGTCCCGGATCCTCGTCAAACACCACGCCGCCTCCCTTCTCCGATCCGAACTCGCCAAGCCTTCCTGGCAACCCACGCTCATCGCCCTGTCCGGCGTCACCGACTGCTATCAACCGGTCGAACGTCGACTCCAGATCACCCGCGCCTGCCTCGCCGTCCTCGCCGAATTCCGCAATCCCGTCACCCTCATCACCAAGAACTCCCTCGTTCAACGCGACATCGACCACCTCTCCGAACTCGCCCGGCGCAACGCAGTCGCAGTCTGCATCAGCCTGACCACCCTCGATCCCCATCTCCGTTCCCTCCTCGAACCCCGCGCCTCACCCCCCGCCGCACGCCTCCGTGCCATCCGTCGACTCGCCGATGCCGGCATTCCCGTCGGCGTCTTCTGCGCCCCCATCATCCCAGCGATCAACGACTCCGAAATCCCCGCCGTCCTTGCCGCCGCCGCCGAGGCCGGAGCTTCCTTCGCCAATTACACCGTCCTCAGACTCCCCCTCGCCGTCGAACCCATCTTCCGGGATTGGCTCCAACGCCATTTCCCCGACCGCCACGACAAGGTTCTTGGACAACTCCGCGCGTTCCGCGATGGCGCATTGAACCGGTCGGAATTCGGTGAACGGATGCGCGGCACCGGCGCCGCTGCCGACCGTCTTCGTCAACTGTTCCAACTCTCCGCACGGCGTAACGGCCTCCTCATCTCCTGGCCCGAACCCTCCACCGCCGCCTTCCGCCGAACCGAACCCGGCCAACTCGAAATGTTCTGACCGTCCCCGGCACCAGCGAAGTTCGGTCCTTGTCCGATGCCGCCCCTCGGAGCCTGTCCCCATCAACCTTCCCGGAGCCTGTCCCCACGAACCCCCCTGGGGACAGGCTCCAAAACCCCGCGTCTCACGGGACGAACA
>CAZDYB010000628.1:0-2955 GCA_964509045.1 uncultured Akkermansia sp. | reverse complement strand
ACAATCGGGGAGTGGCCGTGGGGCCGACCACGATTCCCGCGGTGCTCACCCTTCAACCGGCTTCACTCACGGTGCGGGAGGATGCCGCGTCGCCCGGGCTCGCGAGCATCACCCGCAATGGCGACCGCTCACAGCCCCTGGCCGTCACCCTGGTGTCGGGCGACCTCGGGGAACTGGGCGTGCCAGACCGGGTGATCATTCCCGCAGGGCAGGCCTCGGCGTCGTTCCCCCTGCAAGCGGTGTCGGATGGCGTGGTGGACGGTGCGAAAGCGGTGCGGGTGGACGCGACGGCGCCTGGTTTCGCCAGCGCCTTCCTGACCGTGACGGTACAGGATGTGGATCTCCCGGGCCTGTCGGTGCAACTGGCCACGAATGTCGTGCGCGAAGGCTTCACGCTTCCGGTCACCGTGACCCGTGATGCCGGGCTCGCGTCTGCGGTCACGGTTGTTGTCGCGAGCTCGGACCCGGGCCAACTCCTGCCACCGGTGCCGGTCCCCTTCGCCATCGGACAATCCACGGCGACGTTCGCACTGGTTGCGCAGGACGACGCGTTGGTTGAAGGCGACCGGACCTATTCCATCACGGTTTCCGCTCCGGGCCATGTCGGCGCCGGGGTTGAAGTCACGGTGGCCGACGACGATCTGCCGGTCGTCACGCTGGCCCTGTCCACCGATTCGGTGGCGGAAGGCGCCGGAGCCCGGGCCGTGGTGGCTACGGTCAGCCGGAAGCCGGTTTCGCTTCGGGCGTTGGAACTGGAATTGGCCAGCAGTCATCCCGACCTCGCCCGTGTTCCCAGTCGTATCTCGATCCCGGCCGGATCGGCGTTCGCCACCTTCGATGTCGGCGTCGCGGACAACGATCTCATCGACGTTCCCCGAACCGTTCAATTCCGCACCTGGATCCGATCGGACATCAGCGGTACCCGACTGGCGGAGGGAGGATCCGCGGCATTGACCATCACCGACGATGACGGTCCCACGCTGCGTCTGTCGTTGGATCGCGAAGTCGTGGGGAAGGGACGCAACCCGGCAGCCATCGGCACGGTCCATCGCAATTCCGGGACGAACCTTCCGCTCAACGTTTCGCTCACCTCGGGTGATCCGGCTTGGATCACCGTTCCAGCGACCGTGCTGATGCCGGCCGGGGCGTCGACGGTGGAGTTCCCGTTGGTCTCGATCGACAACGGGCTCATCGACACCAACCACACGGTTGCGCTGACGGCGAGTGCGGCGGGGTTCAATCCGGGATCGAGTCGAGTGGTGATCAGCGACCTTGATCTGCCTGATCTGCGGGTGGTTTCGGTCACGGCACCGGCCACGGCGGAGTCCGGGACGTTCGTGAATCTGGGATACCGCCTTCGCAATCAGGGTCCGGCCGGGATGCCTTCCAACACCGTGGTTCAACAGATCCATCTGTCATCGGATGCGGTGATGGGTGATGACGTGTTGGTGGGGGAATACGACTTCAGCGCTGGGCTTCCTGTGGATGGCGAGTTTGGTCAGGCATTCTCCATCCGGATGCCCCCGCAGTTGGGTGATTACTGGGTGATCGTGACCGCCGATTCCCGCAACGCCGTCAACGAGGTCATCGAGAACAACAACGCCCGCATCTCAGCCGTGCCCATCCGGGTCACTGCGCCATACCAGGCTGTCGTGTCCACGGAGCTTCAACGTGCGCCCGCCGGCACTCCGGTTCCACTGACCGGTCGGGCGTTTCGTCCCGGCAATCTCCCGGCACCGTTCGTTCCCATCAGCATCCATGTGCGGGTCCAGGGCACCCGTCGCGTCATCACTGGCCTGACCGATGCCGCGGGGAATTTCTCGCTCCTCTGGCGTCCGTTGCCGGGTGAAGCCGGTGCCTACACGGTGGCGGCCGCGCATCCGGGTGAGACTGAACCTGCGCCGCAGGATGCCTTCGATCTGTTCGGGTTGGATGCCGCGCCGACGGCACTGGCGGTGCGTCTGGCAGAGCAGGGGACGGTGACCAACCGGGTTGACCTGCGGAATCCCGGGGATCTGCCCTTGACCGGGCTTGGCGTCACGGTGGTGGACGCGCCGGCTTCCCTGGAGGTGTCGGTGAATCTGGAATCCGATCGTATTGACGGACTCGGCACCACCTTCCTGACCCTGGTGGTCACGGCCCAGTCCGGAACGGCGGGTGGTCAATTCCGTCTGCGCGTGGCCAGTGCCGAAGGCGCGGTGATGGAAGTGCCGGTGTGGGTGGAAATCCGCGAACTGCTGCCCCGGTTGATCGCTGTCGAAGGCGAACGGGTGATTGGCATGCGGCGCGGGGGCCAGTCGTTGGCGGGCCTGCGCGTGGTCAATGCCGGTGGCGCACCGACCGGACCGATGTCGGTTTTCCTTCCTGATGTTCCCTGGCTCAGTCTTGCCTCGCCGAATCCGCTGCCGTCGATCGCGCCGGGTGAGACCAACACGGTGACCCTCCGACTCGCGCCTCCGGATGATCTTCCCCTGGGCACCTATGCCGGCAGTGTACGGATCGGTGCCGAAGGGACATCGGTCACCCTTCCCTTCGAGTTCCGCGCCTTGTCCGAAGCGCTGGGAGATCTGCGCATCCTCGCCGAGGACGAGTTCACCTACTTTGCTGAAGGTGCACCGCGACTGGTCGGCGCCCGGGTCACGGTGCGGGACGCGGTGGACGGTGAACGGGTGGCGGGCGGAGTGACGGGAACGGACGGCGGATTCGATGTGTCGGCGTTGTCCGAGGGCTATTACGAGATCGAGGTGACGGCGGACCAGCACTCGACCTATCGGGGAACCCATTTCTTGCGGCCGGGCATCACGAATGTCGTCGTCCCATTCCTCTCAAGACAAAGCGTGCGCTATTCCTGGACCGTCGTGCCGACCGAGGTCGAGGACCGATATCGGATCGTGGTCGAGACGGTGTTTGAAGCCAACGTTCCGGCGCCGGTGGTGACCATAGAACCGTCGGTGA
>CAZDYB010000627.1:0-2963 GCA_964509045.1 uncultured Akkermansia sp. | reverse complement strand
TGGTTCCTCGCCGTGAGCAGCAGCAACGTCCGCTCGCCGTCCCCAATCCCACGGAGCGGCGAGGTTTGCTCGCCGTCCCCAGTCCCACGGAGCGGCGAGGTTATCTCGCCGTCCCATCCCTCCCTCCATGAACCCCAACACCCAGCTGTTCCTCCTCCAGAACGGTCAACAGTCCGGGCCGTTCTCCTTCGATACCCTCTGCCAGATGCTGGATGCGGGATCCGTCTCCCCCGACGACCTGGTCTGGGCCGATGGCATGGGCGACTGGGTTCCCCTCGGTTCCCTGGTGCGGCCGGCTCCAACGGACTATTCTTCCGAACCGGAATCCGCGGATACGTTCGACCGTCCAGTGCCGGGCTACCCAACCGCCGAGGATGAACACGGTTTCGGTTGGCACATCGCCAACGCCTTTGCCTATCCGTTCCGCGGCGATGGCCTGCTCATGCTCATCCTCGGCGCCATCGTGTTCACCGGCCTCAGCTTCGCCGGCAACTTCGTCTTCATCGTCGGCGCCGCCACCTGGGGCTACATCCTTCTCATGCTCCAACAGGTCATCCATGGCACCGCCATGGGCGAGGATCGTTTGCCCAACTGGCCCGACTTCGACGGCTTCGGCGACCTGTTCCTCAAGGCCTTCCAATGGTTCGCCGTCATCGCCGTCTGTTTCGGCCCCGCCTTCTTCCTCGCGGTTTCCCGTGAAGCCGATACCCCCGACCCCTCACTCGTGCTCGCCGGTGTCGCCTTCCTGATCGGCAGCATCTATTTCCCCATGGCCATCCTGTCCGTCGGCATGCACGACACCATCCAGGGCCTCAATCCCCTCGTCGTCTTCCGCGGCATCCTTTCCATTCCCGCCCATTACCTCCTCACCCTCCTCATCTTCCTCGGCCTCGCCTTCCTCCAAGGGCTCGCCTCCTTCCTCGCCGACCTCATCCCCTTCGTCGGTGTGTTCGTCGACAAGTTCATCGAACTCTGGTCCGCCCTCTTCCTCGCCCGCATCCTCGGCGCCCTCTACCTCGTCAATCGCCGCAAGCTCTCCTGGTTCGGCGAGTGACCCGCCTTCCTCATCCCCCTTTTTCCCGGCCCACTGCGCCCCCCGTAAACCACGCCCATCCGAGCTTCCCATTGACAGCCGCCAGACCCGTTGTCGCTATTCCCCATACCACCATCCCGGCCCGGTCTGATCCCCAGAAAGCTCCACCCCTCCCATCCCGCTCCAAACCATGACCGCTCCAGCCGTCACACCCCACCCGCGTCACCGCGCCTTCACCCTCATCGAACTCCTCGTCGTCATCGCCATCATCGCGATCCTCGCCGGGATGCTTCTGCCCGCCCTCGCCAACGCCAAGGAAAAGGGCAACCGCACCTCCTGCCTCAACAACCTCAAGCAGGTCGGGCTCTTCATGCAGCTCTACACCGACGAATACCGCGACGTCTTCCCGCCGCATCGCAATCTCGGTCAGGGCGATGACCCCGGCCGTGCCATCACCAATTGGTGG
Organism: uncultured Akkermansia sp.; assembly: GCA_964509045.1. Lineage (GTDB taxonomy): Bacteria > Verrucomicrobiota > Verrucomicrobiia > Limisphaerales > UBA9464 > UBA6176. The sequence continues at coordinate 1,464 of CAZDYB010000627.1, read as the reverse complement.
GGCACTTCGATCGTCTCCTACGGCAATTCAGCCTCCAACCTCTTCCGTTGCCCCAGCGCCAAGGGCAAACGCACCGATACCGGCGTCCGCTGGGAATGGGCCTTCAATGCCCACAAGGTCGGCTATGGCTACAACGGCTTCTTCCTCGGCCGCCATCCCTACGGCCCAGATGCCCTCACCGTCGGCGGCATCCGTTTCGACACCGCCCCCTGGTTCAAACGCACCAGCATCGTCAATCCCTCCCTCAACATCGCCACCGGCGATTCCATCCCGAAGGCCGACGGCTTCTGGTCCAGCAGTTTGTGGTGGCCCTTCAGCGGGATGGAACGTGGCCAGGGCCTCGAAGGCATCGACAACAACCGCCATCGCGGTCTCGGCGTCGTCGGATTCAACGACGGTCATGCCGAAGCCAAAAAGGGCATCAACATCAACCCACCCGTCGACCCCTCCTCCACCTCCGCCCGCGCCCTCATCAACTCCGAATACTGGGATCCCCTCAACCGCGGCCGCCGTTAGCCGGACGTCCATGTCCCACTCCCCTTCCCTCGTCTCCGTCGGTGAACTGCTCTGGGACCTCTTCCCGGAGGGGCCCCGTCTCGGTGGCGCCCCAGCCAACCTTGCCGTCCACGCCCAGGCCCTCGGCGCCCGTTCCCACCTGGTCTCAGCCGTCGGATCCGATCCCCACGGCGACCTGGCCCTCCGGGATCTCGCCGCCCGTGGCCTAGACCTCAGCCTCGTCCACCGTCACCCCTCCCTCCCCACCGGCTCCGTCGTCGTCACCCCCACCCCCGACGGCCATCACCACTTCCAGATCGTCGGGAATGTCGCCTGGGATGACATCCCGATCTCCGATTCCACCCTTCAGACTGTCGCTTCCTGTGATGTCTTCTGCTTCGGCACTCTTGCCCAGCGCACTCCGAAGGGTCGCGAACTCGTCCATCAGTTGCTCCGGGCCTGTCCACCCACCGCGCTCCGCGTCTTCGACATCAATCTCCGCGACCCCTTCCACTCACCCGCGGTCATCGCGGATTCCCTTGCCCACTGCGATGTCCTGAAGCTGAACGAAAACGAATTGCCGGTGATCGCCGCCCAGTTCGATCTCCCCGGCCCACCCCGACTCCAACTCGAAGCGCTATCCGCCTGGTTCCATCTCCCCACCATCGCCCTCACCCTCGGCGAACACGGCAGCCAACTCTTCCATCACGGTCACTGGACCTCCGAACCCGGCCGGACCCTCCCCACCCGCGCCGATACCGTCGGTGCCGGCGATTCCTTCACCGCCGCCCTCATCATGGGATTGCTCCGGGGCTGGCCCGATTCCCTGATCCTCGCCCGCGCCACCGACATCGCCGCCTACGTCTGCACCCAACCCGGCGCCACCCCCGATCTCCCCCCCGCCCTGGTCGCCCCGTTCGAAGCGGCGGAAAAGAATCCCTGATCTGCGTCGCGCCACGGTTCCTACCT
>CAZDYB010000626.1:0-2972 GCA_964509045.1 uncultured Akkermansia sp. | reverse complement strand
CGGCCTTGGGCGGTGTAATCCGTGTGTCACCCCCAAGGCCGCTTTTCTTTGATTTCCAGGAGGGGAAGTTTGGTGGTTCGCATCGGCCCGGTTGGGCTGTCCAGAGCGTCGGTTTTCAGGTAGCACGATCCTACCCCACCGTTAGGAAATGAAAGCCATGACGCCTCCTGTAGCGAAGCCCAGTCCAAAGGGATTCACCTTGATCGAACTGTTGGTGGTGATCGCGATCATAGCGATCCTGGCCGGGATGCTCCTTCCGGCATTGTCCCGGGCCAAGACCAAGGCCCAAGGCATAGCCTGCCTGAACAACCTCAAGCAGCTGACGCTTTGCTGGGTGATGTACAGCACGGACAACGACGACCGGCTGATCCCCAACTGGCTGGGCACCACCAACGCGTGGGTGGGCGGCAACGTGGCAGCGCTGCCCGGTGCCACCAACGTGAACGAGATCCGCAACGGGCGCCTGTTCAAGTACAACACCTCCGTCGCCATCTACTCGGATCCGGCAGCGGTTGTCCCCCCCTCGTCCATCCCCAGAGGGGCATTGCGGGGCGCACGGCTGGTGCGCACCTACTCCATGTCGGGCCGAATGGGTGGATCCGACGGTCGTGATGGCGGAGTGGATACGAGCTGGGTTCTGGGACCGAGGTACCCGCAGTACAAGAAGGCGTCGGACATCGTGAATCCGCCGCCTACGAAGTCGTTGGTTTTCATTGATGAGAGCAAGGAAACGATCGATGACGGGTATTTCGCGGTGAAGCCGCCGCCTGCGACCGTGTGGCAGAACTCGCCGACCGTGCGTCATGGACGATCGGCGGCCTTCAGTTTTGCGGATGGTCATTCCGAGATCTTCCGTTGGGTCGGACTCACCACGGATCAAGGGCTCGATGCACCGATACGAGCTGCAGGCCGGGACACCACGGTCGATTTCCGCAAGTTGCAGGCAACCGTGGTCCCGCAGGAGGACATCCGTTGAGGGGACTCGGGTTGGATGCTGGGTAAATGCTTGGACTCAAATCCCGTCCCCGCCAGACTTCGAAAGATTCACACCATGAGATTTGGCATCAATTCGTTCCTGTTCGTTTCGCCCTTCACCACAGCGAGCGTGAAGCTCTTCCCCAAGTTCAAGAAATGGGGTTTTGATTCGGTGGAACTACCCATCGAGGACCCTTCCCACATTGATCCTGCAGCGGTTAGGGCTGCATTGGATAAGAGTGGGCTGGTCTGCGGATCGATCTGCGCATGCATGGGTCCGGGGCGTGATTTCCGGGGAACGCCCGAAGAACAGGAGACCGCCATGAATTACTGCAAGGCGCTCATTGACCAGGCGGTGGTACTGGGATGCCCCTCCCTGATTGGGCCTGTTTACAGCGTGGTTGGGAAGGCAGACGCGGTTGAACCGGCCCAGCAGAAGGTGGAGTGGGCGCTGGTGGTCAAGAATCTCAAGGTTCTGTGTGCCTATGCCGAGTCCAAGGGTGTCCAGATCTGTGTCGAGCCGCTGAACCGGTTCGAGACGGATTTCCTGAATACCTGCGATCAGGGCTTGAAGCTGATCAAGGCTGTTGGTTCGAAAGCGCTGAAGCTCCATCTCGATACGTTTCACATGAACATCGAGGAGAAGAACCAAGGCGCATCCATCCGCAAGGCAGGGAAACTTCTGGCCCATTTCCATGCGTGTGGAACCGATCGGGGAACCCCAGGAACGGATTCCCTGAACTGGAAGGAGATCGTTACGGCTCTGAAGTCGATCGGATATCAGGGAGACGTGGTGATTGAATCCTTCACGACGGATGTGAAGGTGATTGCCCGTGCTGCGGCGATCTGGCGCAGGATTGAACCCACGCGGGATGAGATTGCGGTGGCTGGTTTGGCCAACCTGAAGAAGGTCTTCAAGAAGAAGTGAATGTCGGTGTCGATCAGTCCGATGGCTTGACCGCGGCTGTCCAACTCGTTGAAAAAGGTCTCTGATGTATCGTTTCCGTTCGATTACGCGATGGGGTGTGCTTCTCGCCACCGTGTGTTCCCTTGCAGTGACCGGTTGTCAGGTGACCACCCGGGCTGTGGCGAAGGAGCGTGCCGGGTCTGAAGTCCTGTTCAATGGCACTGATCTGACCGGATGGGCCGGAGTGCCAGGATTGTGGTCCGTCCAGGACGGTGCCATCACCGGAACCACCACAGCCATCAATCCCATCAAGAACAATACGTTCCTGGTGTGGACCAATGGCACGGTCGGGAACTTTGAACTCCGACTGAAGTACAGGATCTTCAACGGCAACTCCGGCATCCAGTATCGCAGTCAGGTCCTTGATGCCGACAAGGCCATCGTGGGGGGGTATCAGGCTGATCTGGAAGCGGGCAAGACCTACTCTGGAATCCTTTATGAGGAGCGCGGTCGCGGAATCCTGGCCGAACGGGGCCAGCGTACCCGGGTAACCGAGGTGGACGGAAAGACCAAGATCACTGTGCTGGACACGGTAGCCAAGGGGTCCGATCTGCAGGCTTACATCCGTGATGAGGAGTGGAACGACTATCTGATCGTGGCCAACGGCAACCACTTTTTCCATTACATCAATGGCAAGCTGATGTCGGAGGTGATCGATGATCAACCTTCGAAGGCCGCCAAGTCGGGAGTCCTCGCATTGCAGGTTCACTCCGGTCCGCCGATGAAGGTTCAGTTCAGGGAGATTTACCTGAAGCCGCTTCCGTAAGCCGAATCGATGCAGTTGGGAGGAAAGTGGCGGCGCAGCAGATTCCTTCGCAGGTCGAGGAGTGAGTGGGAAGTCCCGCACTGCGGGAAAACGAGCGGACGACGAAAGCCTTGCGGGAAGATCCAGTCGGCTGATCTCCGCAGGATCCCAATGGGTCCGGAGAGCTCCAAAGAAGTGTCTTCCCGCTGGGAATGCCTTGAGGGGTGACTCTCCTTCTGGATCGGAGAGTTGAAAGGATTTCCCGAAACTGGATACCGGGATCAA
>CAZDYB010000625.1:1608-2975 GCA_964509045.1 uncultured Akkermansia sp. | reverse complement strand
GCGTTGAGGGTCTGACGCTCGCGGCCCTGCCAGTCGACGAGGCGTTGTTGATGATCGGCGAGGACGGAGGCGGGGACTTTCTGGGTGAAGCTGGGGTTGCCGAGCTTGTCCTGGACCTTGGTGATCTCGGCGCGGATGCGGATCAGTTCCTTTTCGAGACGGGCGCGTTCGGCGGCGACGTCGATGAGTCCTTCGAGGGGGAGGAACAGTTCACCGAGGCTGTTGGCAGCCATGGGAGTGCCCCGGGGTGGCTGCCAGGCGGGGCCTTCGGTTTCGAGGGCCTCGGCATTGAGCAGGCCGCGGAGGACATCGGTTTCCTCGATGGGAAGCGGGGATGCGGTGCGCAGGACGAAACGGACCTTCTTGCCGGAGGCGAGGTTGAACTGGGCCTTCAGATTGCGGCCGAGGGTGACGAGGTCGTACTTGGCCTGGGCAGCCGCCTCAGCGCCTTCCTCGATGTGGAAGTAGGTTTTCTCGGCGGCATTGAATGCCTTCGGCCACGTGGCCTGGAGGAGGGTGCGTCCTCCGCGATCGTCGGGAAGGTCGGAGGTGAATCCCATTCCATGCCACAATTCCTCCGTGATGAAGGGGAGGAACGGGTGGAACACGCGCAGGGTGTGGCCGAGGACGAAGTCGATGACCGCAAGTTTGTTGGATTTGAGGGCGGCGCGGGCGGGATCGGTGACGGCTTCGCCGGGCAGACCGAGGACCGGTTTGCTGGCCTCGACATACCAGTCGCAGTATTCGCCCCAGAAGAACCGGTAGAGGGTCGCGGTGGCATCGCTGAACCGGTAGTCGGCGAAGGCCTGATGCACTTCGGCGAGGGCGAGATCCAGGCGTGAAAGGATCCAGCGATCGTCGGAGGTGAGCAGGTCGGGTCGGATTTCCTCCTCGGTATCGCCGCCGTGCATCTGGCGGAAGCGGCAGGCATTCCAGAGCTTGTTGCAGAAGTTGCGGCCCAACTCGACGGACTGTTCATCGAACAGGATGTCCTGACCCAACGGGGCGGAACGCATCACGCCGAACCGGAGGGCATCGGCTCCATACTTGGAGATGAGGTCGAGAGGATCGGGGGAATTGCCGAGGGACTTGGACATCTTGCGGCCCTGTTTGTCGCGGATGATGCCGGTGAAATAGACGTTCCTGAACGGCAGATCACCCATGTACTCGTACCCGGCCATGATCATGCGGGCGACCCAGAAGAAGATGATGTCAGGGGCGGTGACGAGATCGGTGGTGGGATAGAACGCCTTGAGGGTAGGGTTCTGGGCGTCGGTGTCCTTGTCACCGGTCCAACCCATGGTGGCGAAAGGCCAGAGCCAGGAACTGAACCAGGTGTCGAGGACGTCGGGATCCTGGGTGAAGCC
>CAZDYB010000625.1:0-1508 GCA_964509045.1 uncultured Akkermansia sp. | reverse complement strand
ATCCGCCTTGTCATGGGCCGGGGTGACCTTGAGGACGCCGGTGCCGAACTCGAAGTCCACGTGGTCATCGGCGATGATGGGAATGAAGCGTTGTTCCCTGGGCACGTCGAGTGGCAGGGCGCGACAGACGTGTTTGCCGATGAGGTGTTGGTAACGCGGGTCCTTCGGGTTGACGGCGATGGCGGTGTCGGCGGGGATGGTTTCCGGCCGTGTGGTGGCGATGGTGAGGAAGGTTCCCGGCTGCTCCACCACCTCGACCCTGAAGTGGTACATGAAGCCCTTCTGTTCCTTCATCACGACCTCTTCGTCGGACAGCGCGGTGAGGGAGGCGGGACACCAGTTGACCATGCGTTTGCCGCGGTAGATGAGGCCCTTCTGGTAGAGGTCGACGAACACCTTCTGGACGCAGCGCGAATACTCCGGGTCCATGGTGAACCGGGTGCGGGACCAGTCGCAGGAAGCGCCGAGCGCGCGGAGTTGTTGGAGGATGATGCCGCCGTACTTCTCCTTCCATTCCCAGATGCGGTTGACCAAGGCATCGCGGCCGAGGTCATCGCGGTGCCGGATCTCGCCGGCCTTGCGGAGGGTTTTCTCGACGACGTTCTGGGTGGCGATGCCGGCGTGATCGGTGCCGGGGAGCCAGAGGACCTCCTTGCCTTCCATGCGGGCCTTGCGGGCGAGGATGTCCTGGATGGTGTTGTTGAGGACGTGGCCGAGGGTGAGGACGCCGGTGACGTTTGGGGGCGGGATGACGATGGAATAGGCCGGGCGTGTTGGAGACACGCGGGCTGGGTCTGCGGTGAAACAGCCTTGTTCCACCCAGAAGTTGTACCACTTGGTTTCGACAGCCTGCGGTTCGTAGGCCTTGGAGATCTCAGTCATGACGCGGAGGGCGACCCTGCCTGAGGAGGCAACGGGATTGAAGCCGGGTTTTTGGGAGGGTCACGGACGGCTACGGTTTCTTGCGTGCCAACGCCCCTTCCCATCGACCCGTTGCCGGCGACCGAACATCGCCGCTCCGGCCCGTGGGCAGGATTCGTGACGAGGTGAAACTTTGTTGAAAAGGCCGAGTACTTTGCGACACCCGGGAGAGCCGGGAGAACACAACAAACCAAAAATTCAAACTCCATGAAGACTCCTCGAATCAAGCGTACCCTGTTGGTCTGGATGGCCTCGGCCGCATTGGCCACTTCGGCCGTTTCGGCGGCACCTGAAACCCGGTCTGGCGGGGCGATCGACCTTGCCGGACTCAGTGCTTCGGCTTCGCAGAAGGGCCAGTTCGTCGAGGTTCGCCTGACGCCCGCACTGATCCAGTTGGCGGCACGTCTGGCGGCGGACACCGAACCGGATGTGGCGAAGTTGATCGGGAAACTGCAGTCGGTGCATGTGAACGTGGTGAGCCTCGCCGAAGACAACCGGGAGAAGGTGGTGAATCAGATCTCGGGAATCCGGGCGAAGCTGGATGGGGATGGATGGGAACGGGTGGTGACGGTGCGGGACAACGGGGC
>CAZDYB010000624.1:0-2977 GCA_964509045.1 uncultured Akkermansia sp. | reverse complement strand
TCCTCCAACCGGTCGCGCAAACCGTCCAGGCCTTCCGTGATCTTCTCTCCAGGATGTCCTGCCATCTCCTTCGCTCCGGCGTCCACCTTGATGCCGGGAATGATCCCGGCATCGGCGATGATCCTGAGGAAGGGAGTGCCGTCCCTTGTTTGCTGGCGGATGGTCTCGTCAAAGAGGATGACGCCACTGATCGATTCCCCCAGCCCGGGAGCGGTGATCAGCAATTCCCGGTACTCCCGGCGGGCCTCCACGGTCTGTGGAATGCCGAGCCTTGCGAAGCGCCGGTTGCAGGTCGAATGACTCTCATCGATCGCCAACAGGCCCTTGTCATCGGCGACCAAAGCGTTGGCGGTGTCTATCAGCAGTTGTGGGTTCATTTGGGTGTATTCCATTTCCAGTTTCGAATCTCCGGCATGTCCTGACCGTGTTTTTCTATGTACTGCCTGTGCTCGATGAGCTTGGCCTTGAGTTGAGCCTTCAGGGCCTCGCCTGTGGCGCCGGTCTGCGGCAGGCGGTCAATGGTGTCCATCACGAGATGGAAGCGGTCCAGGTCGTTCAACACGGTCATGTCGAACGGAGTGGTGATGGTGCCCTCCTCCTTGTAGCCGCGAACGTGGATGTTGTGGTGATTGGTGCGGCGATAGGTCAACCGGTGGATCAGCCACGGATAGGCATGAAAGGCGAAGATGACCGGCTTGTCCCTGGTGAAGAGCCGGTCGAATTCGGTGTCGCTCAATCCATGCGGATGTTCGCGTTCCGGCTGGAGTCGCATGAGGTCAACCACATTGACCACGCGGATCTTCAGGCCGGGCAGGTGCTCCCGCATGATCGAGACGGCCGCCAGCGTCTCCAGGGTCGGCACATCCCCGCAACAGGCCATGACGACATCAGGCTCTGCATCCCGGTCGTTGCTGGCCCAGTGCCAGATGCCGATGCCGGCGGTGCAGTGTTGGATGGCGGCATCCATGGTCAGCCATTGCGGCGCCGGGTATTTGCCGGCGATGACCACGTTGACGTAGTGGCGGCTGCGCAGGCAATGATCCCAGACGGAGAGCAGACAATTGGCATCCGGCGGCAGATAGACGCGCACGACGGAGGCCTTCTTGTTCACGACATGATCGATGAAACCGGGGTCCTGGTGGGTGAAGCCGTTGTGCATCTGCTGCCACACATGCGAGGCCAACAGGTAGTTCAGTGAGGCAATGGGACGTCTCCAGGGCAGTTCCGCCGTGACCTTGAGCCACTTGGCGTGCTGGTTGAACATCGAGTCGATGATATGGATGAACGCCTCATAACAATTGAAGAGTCCGTGCCGTCCGGTCAGCAGATAGCCTTCGAGCCAGCCTTCGCACTGGTGTTCGCTCAACATCTCCATGACACGACCGTCGAGGGCGAGGAACTCATCGTTGTCCTGCTGTCGGGCGTTCCATTGCCGGTTCGTCACCTCAAACACCGATCCCAGGCGATTGGACAGGGTTTCGTCCGGGCCAAAGATCCGAAAATTGCGCTGCTCGCGGTTGAGCCGGGCGACATCCCGCAGGAACACGCCGAGTTCATGGGCATCAGCCGCCTGAACCGATCCGGGTGATGGAACTTTCACTTCATACTTCCGGAGATCCGGCATGACGAGGTCGCGAAGCAGTGCGCCGCCGTTGGCGTGGGGATTGGCGCCCATGCGCCGTTCCCCCGAGGGAGCGAGCCCGGCCAAACCCGGTTTCAACCTGCCCTGCGCATCGAAGAGTTCTTCCGGCCGATAGCTGCGCAGCCATTCCTCGAGCAACCTGAGATGTTCCGGGTGGGTGACCGGATCGGAAAGCGGCACCTGATGGGCGCGGAACGTTCCCTCGATCTGCACGCCATCCACCCATTTCGGGCCGGTCCAACCCTTGGGGGATCTCAGGACAATCATGGGCCAGCGCGGGCGCATGGTGTTGCCATTCACGCGGGCTTCGTGACGGATGCGCTTGATTTCCAGGATCGCCTGGTCCAAGGCGGCGGCCATGGCCTGGTGCATCAGCTCAGGCTCATGGCCCTCCACGTAGTGGGGCGTCCAGCCATTGCCGCGCAACAGCTGGTCCAGTTCCTCCGGTTCAATCCGCGCAAGGAGGGTTGGGTTGGCGATCTTGTACCCGTTGAGGTGCAGGATCGGCAGGACCGCGCCGTCCGTGATGGGATCCAGAAACTTGTTGGAATGCCATGAAGTAGCCAGAGGTCCCGTTTCCGCCTCACCGTCCCCGACGCAGCAGGCCACGATCAGGTCCGGATTGTCGAAGACCGCACCGAACGAATGGCTGAGGGAATAGCCGAGTTCGCCGCCCTCATGGATCGACCCGGGGCATTCGGGCGAGGCGTGACTGGGAATGCCTCCGGGAAACGAGAACTGCCTGAACAACCTCTGCAACCCGGCTTCATCCTGGCTGATGTCGGGATAGATCTCGGTATAGGAACCCTCGAGGTAGGTGTTGGCCACCACCGCCGGCCCGCCATGTCCCGGGCCGGAGACATAGATCATGTCGAGGTCGTACTGCTTGATGACGCGGTTCAAATGGACATAGATGAAGTTCTGCCCGGGTGTCGTGCCCCAGTGTCCAAGCAGCATGTGCTTGATGTCCGGGAGCACCAATGGCCGCTTCAGGAGTGGGTTGTCGAGGAGATAGATCTGGCCGACCGACAGATAGTTGGCGGCCCGCCAATAGGCATCCATCCGGTCCAGCAGATCCGGTGTGAGGGGGTGGGTGTTCATGTCCTGGTTCGATTCACAGTTGGGTCTTCCGCAGGCGCAGCGCGTTGCCGATGACGGACACGGAACTCAGGCTCATCGCGGCGCCCGCAAGGATCGGACTCAACAACCAACCGAAGAACGGATAGAGCACGCCTGCCGCAATGGGGATCCCAAGCGCGTTGTAGAGGAAGGCGAAGACGAGGTTCTGCCGGATCTTGCGCATCGTGGCGCGACTGAGACGGATGGCCTTGGCGA
>CAZDYB010000623.1:0-2980 GCA_964509045.1 uncultured Akkermansia sp. | reverse complement strand
GGAGATGGCGACCATGCCGGCATTGAGGATCATGATGCCGAGCCATTTCCCGAGCCAGATCTGCCAGCGTGGAATGGGTTTCACGGCGACGAGGAAGAGAGCCATGTCCTCGATGTCACGGGCGAGGGTGCCGCAGGCGAGCCAGAGGGTGGCGAACCCGAGGAGGGTGGTGATGGCGGTGAGGGTGTAGGCGAGCAGGATCTGGGAGAAGCCGGTGGCGGTGCCGTCGTGTCGGATGATGGATGGCAGGGCGAACACGGCACCGACGAGGAGGGTGAGGAGGACGACGACGAGGCGGTAGCGGAAGGCGGCCTTGAGGGTGAGGAGGGTGATGGCGAAGACCGGGCGGACGGAGCGTGGGGTGAGGTCGGGGACACCGGCGATGTGGCGGGCGCGCCATTCGGGGAGGGGAACACCGCCGACCTGGGTGAGCATGGCGATGGCGGTGGCGGAATCGCGGGCGGGAATGGTGCAGGTGTACTCGAAGCCCTTCCGTTCGGCGGCGAGTTCGCGGAGGCGTCGGGCGGAGGCGCCCATGACGAGGCCGATGAAGAGTTGGAGTCCGAGGTAGAAGGGCCAGTTGACGCGATTGGCGAAGAGGACGCCGGCGAAGACCGCGTTGAAGGCGAGCAGGAGGAAGCCCTCGACCCAGAGGCGTTGGAGGAACATCCAGGCGGAGGAAAGGACGGCGGCAACCGGGGAAAAACCCAAGGGCACGGCGAGGCGTTTTCCGTCGGAGTCCGAGTAGATCTCGAAGCGGCGTTTCATCGGCGCGGATTACTGCTTCTTTCCTCCACCCAGCAGGCCGGAGAGCTTGTCGTTGGCCTTGTCGAGATCGACCGGGGCAGGCGCGGGGTTGGCTGTGGGAGCGGGTTCGGGAGTGGGAGCGGGGGTAGGGGCGGACTTGGTGAGGGCGGCGAGGCGGGAGGCATCGATGGCCGGGGTGGGTGCGGTGGCCGGGCTGACTGGATCCGCGGCGGAAGTGGTGGGGCGGCTGAGGCGGTCGAGGACGGTTTCGGCCTGGGCGGAGGAGGATTCGGCGGAACCGCCGCGGATGAACTCGGCGACCTGGTTGCCGGAGGTGGCGCCGCTGGTCTGGGTGGCCTGGCTGCGTGCCTTCTCGACGACATCGAGGAAGTAGCCCTCGAGGTTCTGGGTGGGGTTGTCGAGGCGGACCTTGTCGCCGGCTTCGGTGCGGAGGAGGGACAGGACCTTCTCGGTGGTTTCGCGGGAGACGATGGGGGAGGTGATGCGCACCTGATCGGGCCGGGCGAGGAGTTGGTGGAGGGGGCCCTGGGCGTGGATGCGCCCGCCGTAATAGATGACGACGCGGTCGCAGAGGTCCTCGACATCGGCGAGGAGATGGGAGGAGAGGATGACGGTCTTGCCGCGGCGGGCGAGGGCGACGATGAGGTCCTTGACCTCGCGACAGCCGAGGGGGTCGAGGCCGGCGGTGGGTTCGTCGAGGATGATGAGGTCGGGATCGTTGATGAGGGCCTGGGCGATGCCGATGCGGCGTTGCATGCCCTTGGAGAATTCGCCGACGGTGCGGGAGCGGGCCTGGTTGAGGCCGACCATCTCGATGAGCTGTTCGGTGCGTTGACGGCGTTCGGCGGCGTCGAGTTGGAAGAGGGAACCGAAGAAGTCGAGGGTCTCGCCGGGGTTCAGGTAGCGATAGAGGTAGGATTCCTCGGGGAGATAACCGATGCGGGCCTTGGTACGGACGTCGCGAGGGGACTGATTGAAGACGGTGATGTGACCTTTGGTGGGATAGAGCAGGCCCAGCATCATCTTGATGGTGGTGGACTTGCCGGAGCCATTGGGTCCGAGGAGCCCGAAGATCTCACCGCGTTTGATCTCGAAATCGACGTTGTCGACGGCGCGGGCCTTGGGTCGGCCCCAGAAATCCTTGAAGACCTTGGAGAGACCGACGGCGCGGACGACGACTTCGTCGGAGGGAGCGGGGCGGGAAGGAGCGGGTTGGGCGGCGGTGGAGGGGATTGCCATGGGAGAAAAAGGGGCTAGGCGGCTAGGAGATCCGGGATGGAGTAGTTGGCCTCGAACTCGGCCAGGACCTTGAGAAAGTCTTCGTGGGAGTAATCCGTCGGCGCCGACTTGAGCAGCGTCAGGATTCGATGGATCCCGAATACATTTTCGAACTCGAATCGAGCGACTCGATTGCCCGAGGTCGTTCGGACATCGATGTGCCAGTGCGATTGGCGGTCGAGATCCACCAGTGCATCGATCACCCGGCGTTCCGTGCAGTCCACGATGAAGTCGAGAACCTGGCCTACTGAGGTTTCAGGGTTCTCCAGTTGGAAGACCAACCAACCCAGGATCAACCCAGACGACGAGTAGACGCCCAGGTGGACCTTGAGGGATGCTTGGGTGTCTCCGGGAATGAGGTTCGCGTCCGCCTCGCGGACGATCCAAATGAATGCCGCCTCGGCGCCAACAAAACCCGGGCGCATGGTCCGAATCGGGTGGATCCCTGGGCTATTCCCTTCAATCACAGTACCCGAGAAATCGACGTCATGCCGACCTCGTGGCAGCCGTGTGTCCAGGAGGGGTCGGGCCGCTGCGTACTCCGCGGTGGGTTCCTCAAGGGTGGCATCTTCAGGGGCCGCGGCCGCTCGGAACAAATCCGCCAAGCCAGGCTTGTCCAGCGTGTGGCGAGCGATGGAGATCATCGCCACGTAAAGGTCGGAATCGGTGGGAAAAGTTCTAACACCGTTCAGGTGCAGGAACGTGATGGCGCTGCTGATGGCGGTACGCTTGTTTCCGTCGAGGAACGCCTGAGCTTCCGCGATGTGAAAGGCATAGGCTGCGGCGATGGACAAGAGATCCCCCTGTCGGTAGTAGTGTTCGTTTTGAGCCGATACCAAGGCTGATTCGATCAGGCCGGGTTCTCGGATGCCTTCTGCCCCACCGAATTCTTCCAGGGATTGGCGGTGGAGTCGGAGGACATCCGGCATCCCCA
>CAZDYB010000622.1:0-3034 GCA_964509045.1 uncultured Akkermansia sp. | reverse complement strand
GCGCCATGGCCGTCTCCGTCGCCCTCGCCCGCAATCTCACCGACCAGGACGCCATCGACCGCTCCACCGCACGGCAACTCACCACCGCCCCCGACCCCTGCGGCCCACGCGTCCTCATCGATGTCCCCGAGGTGCGCGTTGCCGTCACCGATGCAGCCCGTGCCCAGGCTTACGTCGACACCACGGGAAAACGCTTCGATGGCATCCAACGCTGCTGTTGATTCCCCCCATGCGCATTGGTCTCTACGGCGGTTCCTTCGACCCAATCCATCTCGGCCATCTCCTCGTGGCTGAAGCGGCCTGCGAGGAACTTCAACTCGACCGCATCGTCTTCATCCCCGCCGCGCGTTCCCCCTTCAAACCTTCCCACGCCCCTGCCCCGGACCCCCTCCGCCTCCGCTGGCTGCGCATCGCCCTGGCCGGGCATCCCCAATTCGAGGTCGATGACCTGGAACTCCATCGGGGCGGCACCAGCTACACCATCGACACCGTCCGCGCCTGTGCCGCGCGTTTCCCAGACGCCAGCCTGTCCTGGCTCATCGGTGCCGATCATGTGCCCACCCTGTCCCAGTGGCGTGATTCCAACCTCCTGGCGGATCTCATCGAGTTCATCGTGATTCCCCGCCCGGGCACACCCCATCTTGACGCCATGGAACCGTTCCGCCTGCGACCCCTGCGCGGTTGGCCCCTGGGCGTTTCCTCCTCCGAAATACGCCAACGCATCCGCGACGGACTCCCCGTGGATCACCTGCTCCCGCCCTACGTCGCCGACGCCATCGCCTCCGATCGCGCCTATCGCCCGCCCCTTCCGGAACGCTGAGTTTCAACCGCCGCTTCATCCCCCTTCCTTTTCGTGTCGTTGGTGTATTTCGTGGTCCGAAATCCCAAGACACCGCCTCCCCGGCCAACCCGGTCCGTGGGGAATCCACACTCCAGATCAACCCGGTCACCGCATCCGGACCGGGCCATGCGCCGGGAAGCTCTCCCCTTCCCAGGTCGCCTGTCCCGTCCCGGCATCATAAGTCAGCACCCGATGCGCACTGCCCGGCGCCAACGGCACATCCCGTGCCGGCAACCAATCCCGATGCCGCGCCAATTCCCCGGCATGGGCCACCTGCGACACCAGGTTCGTCCACTCCCGCGGATCCGTCCTCAAATCGTATAATTCCTCGGATCCATCCGCGTACCGGATGTAACGCCAGTGCTCGGATCGCACGGCATGATTGCCTTGGTTGTGGGTGGTGATCGCCGGACGTTCCCGCACCGCCGTCGGATCCTTCAACTGCGGCATCAGGCTGATGCCCTCACCACCCGCCGGTGTCGGCAAACCGGCCAACGCCGACAGTGTGGGATACAGATCCAGCAACTCCACCGGTTGCAGACAACGTCCGCCTCCGCGGATGCCGGGTCCCGCAAACACCAGGGGCACCCGGGTGGACCGCTCCCACAACGTGTTCTTCCCGCTGATCTCCTTTTCGCCCAGGTGATATCCATGGTCGCTGAACAGGACGATCACCGTGTTGTCCCGGTGCGCGGACGCCGCCAACGCCGTCAGCACCCGGCCCACCTGCGCATCCACGAACGCCGTGCTCGCCAGATAACTCCGGCACAGGTTCCGCCATTGCCCGTTCTCCTTCAGCCACGACAGGCGCGGCTCCGGCAGCCACCAATGCAGGTTCCACGAAAAGCGCGGTGTTCCCTCCCGCTCCCCTTCCTTTACCCACGGCAATACCCGGTCATCATCCGGAAACCGTTCCATCCAACCAGGGCTCACATAACACGGCACGTGCGGCAGGAAGAATCCCACCGCCATGAAGAACGGCTTCGCCCCAGCCGGCTTCCCCAACTCCCGACACGCCCACTCCGCCACCTGCCAGTCCCCCTTGTCCTCGTCCCGATGCTCAAAACTCCCCCAGTCCATCAACGGATTGTTCCCACCCGGCGTCGGCCCGATCAGCTTCTTCTCCGGTCGTACCCCCACTCCGCCCCCCGGACCATACCCGTCAAACTCCCTTGCCCGTCCCCCCGCCGGGATCGCATGCCAGATCTTCCCCGCAGCCAGGGTCCGATATCCGTGCCGGTGAAAATGCTGCGGCAGGGAATCGCGCCCCGCCCATTCCTTCAGGCTGCGGATCGACGGTACCAGTCCATGGATGCCCGTGGTCGACGGACGCAACCCCATCAACAGGCTGGTCCGAGACGGATTGCACAGCGGTGCCTGACAGTGCGCGTTCGCAAAAACCACCCCTCGCCGCGCCAACCCATCGATGTGCGGGGTGCGCGCCATCGGATGTCCCCCCAGCACACCCACCCAGTCATTGAGGTCATCGATGGCGATGAACAGCACGTTCGGACGCGACACCGGTTCCGCGTTCGGGACTTCCGCCAGCGACACCGTCAACAGGCATCCCATCCACACTCCCACCCGCCCGATCCATCGACACAATCCGTCTCGGTTCCTTCGCATTCTCATGGGAAGGCCGAAACCTATCCGGGATTGCCCGATGCCCGCAACGAACCGCTCATTCCCGGCCTTCATTCCCGCCCTGCAACAGGTCGTCCCGTCCCGCCGCCGCCCGTTGCCGTCGGGTTGCCGCGAAATACCCAGACGCGAGCGCCATCGCTCCAGCGAACAGCAGCGCCAACAACCGGTTGTACCACACCATGGCCGCCAGGCACACCGCGGCCAGCACCAGCGCGATTCCCGGCACCACCGGATATCCCGGCGCCCGGAACGGCCGATGCATCCCCGGCTCAGCCCGCCGCAACCGGAACAACGCCAGCATCGAGATCAGGTACATCACGATCGCCCCGAACACCGACAGCGTGACGATGTTCGCAGTCAATGCCTGCCCACCGAACTGGATCAGGTTGTCGCTGAAGATCGCCGCGATCCCCACCACTCCACCCGCCAGGATGGCTCGAACCGGTGTCTTGAACCTCGGATGCACCTTCGCCAGGAACGGTGGCAGGTATCCCGCCCGGGCCAGTGCAAAGATCTGTCGCGAATACCCCATGATGCTCCCGTGGAACG
>CAZDYB010000621.1:0-3039 GCA_964509045.1 uncultured Akkermansia sp. | reverse complement strand
CGGCCTCCTCGCCTGGCAACGCCTCGTCCCCCCGTCATCCGACGCCGGCCGCCCCCTGCCTTGAGTTCACCCGCCCTCCACTCCTAACCTGACCCCATGATCGATCTCTTCGAAGGCGCTCCCACGGCCGTCGACCGCTTTCCAACCCGCCCCGTGCCATCGGTTGTACCGGTCGATTCCCTGTCCCGGGAAATCCTCGCCCTCAAGAAGCAGCTCAACGCCGTCATCCTCGCCCACAATTACCAGATCGCCGAGATCCAGGACGTGGCGGATTACGTCGGCGATTCGCTCGGCCTGTCCCAACAGGCAGCCACGACCGATGCCGATGTCATCGTGTTCTGTGGCGTCCATTTCATGGCGGAGACCGCCAAGATCCTGAACCCGGGCAAGATCGTGATCCTCCCCGATCTCGACGCCGGGTGCTCCCTCGAAGCCAGTTGCCCCGCCCCGAAACTCAAGGCGCTCCAGGACACCAATCCCAACTTCTACACCATCGCCTACATCAACTGTTCCGCTGCGGTGAAGGCCATCTCCGACGTCATCTGCACCTCCGGCAACGCCGCGAAGATCGTCCGCAACGCCCCCGCCGACCGCGATCTGTTGTTCGTTCCCGATGAAAATCTCGGGAGCTGGGTGATGGAACAGACCGGGCGACCCATGACCCTCTGGAAGGGCAACTGCTACGTCCACATCGAGTGGACCCATGCCTCCATCACCCGCATCCGGCGGGAATATCCCAACGCTCCGCTCATCGCCCATCCCGAGTGTACCCGGACCGTCCGCCTGCTTGCCGACGAAGTCTGTTCCACCGAGAAGATGGTCACCTGGTGCCGCAACAGCCCCGCCTCGGCCATCATTGTCGCCACCGAGGCCGGCATGCTGCACCGCCTCCAGAAGGAATGCCCCGGCAAGACCTTCATCCCCGCCCCCACCGACAACTGCCGCTGCAACGAGTGCCGGTTCATGAAGATGAACACCCTCGAGAAACTCCTCGCCTGCATGCAGAACCTAGCCCCGCGCGTCGAACTCCCTCCCGACCTCATCGCCAAGGCACGCGCACCCATCGAACGGATGCTCGAGATCTCCGCCCTCCCCGAAACCCCGTCCGGCCGCGTCGCCTGACGTCTCCTCCGATCGCTTCGCCGTTCCCTCCGGAAAACCAGGGTCGGGTGATCCGCAGATGGCGCAGATGCCGCAGATGGGGAGGCAATTGACTCTGACGGGCGGGCGTGGGGTTCAATCCGCGAGGGATCGTATCCCCTATCGCAATCCCCCCATTATCTGCGTCATCTGCCCCATCTGCGGATAAACCTCCTACCCCGCCTTCCCCGCCCCCCGCAGGTGAGCCCGGGCCAGGTCGCGCGCTTCCCGCACCAGTTCCCCATCCGCCAGCAGGTCCCCAAACCTCAGCGCTGGCATCCCGCTCTGGTCCTGCCCCAGGAATTCGCCCGGCCCACGAAGCCGCAGGTCCGCTTCCGCCAGTTCAAACCCGTCGGAGGTCGATCCCACCACCCGCAACCGTTCCCGAGCCACGTCGGTTTCCGCATCTGAAACCAGGATGCAATGCGACTGCACCCCACCCCGACCCACCCGGCCACGCAACTGGTGCAGTTGCGCCATCCCGAATTGTTCCGCGCTCAGGATCACCATCACCGACGCATTCTGCACATCCACACCCACCTCGATCACCGGCGTCGCCACGAGGACCTGGATCCGTCCCGACCGAAACCCTTCCATGACCCCGTCGCGTTCCTCCCCCGGCATCTGTCCATGCACCAGACCCACCGTTGCCGGGGCCAGGGCCCCGCTCACGGCCACATGTTCCCGGGTCACCGCCCGGACATCGTCATGCTCCGATTCCGCCACCCGCGGACACACCACATAGGCCTGCCGACCCGCCGCCAGTTCCCCCTTCACGAAATCCCAGACCCGCGGCAGCGCCCCCGCATCCCGCACATGGGTCCGGATCGGTTGCCGGCCTTCCGGTGACTGGTCCAGGACACTCACATCCAGGTCCCCGTACAACGTCAGACCCAACGTCCGCGGGATCGGTGTGGCCGTCATCACCAGCAGATGCGGATGCCGCCCCTTCTTCAGCAAGGCTTCGCGCTGGACCACGCCGAACTTGTGCTGCTCATCAATGATCACCAATCCCAGCCTCCCGAACCCGACCCCGTCCTGCACCAATGCATGCGTTCCCACCACCAACCGCGCCCCTGCCCCCTCCGGTCGCCCCAATTCCTCCACCCGCCCGCCCGCCCGCAATTCCACCCCGATACCCATCCCGCCCAGCCATCGACCGAAGTTCATCGCCAACTGTCGCGCCAGGATCTCGGTCGGGGCCATCAACGCCACCTCATACCCGCTCTCCAACGTCATCAACGCCGCACATGCCGCCACCACCGTCTTTCCCGAACCCACATCCCCCTGCAACAACCGCCGCATCGGCACCCCGCCCGCCAAGTCCGACCGGATCTCCCGCAACACCCGCGTCTGCGCCGGCGTCAGTCGGAATCCCAATCCCGCCAGGAACGGCCGGATCCAGCGATTGTCCCCGCCACACGCCAACGCCACCGCATTCCTCTCCAGGTTCAACCGCCGTCGCTGGATCTCCAGTTGCAACCTCAGGAACTCCTCCAGGGCAAACCGTTGACGTGCCCGTTCCGCCGCCTCGATCTCCCCCGGAAAATGCAGGTCGCGCACCGCCTCCACCCGACCAGGCCAGGCTCGCCCATCCACTCCCCTCGCCGGAACCAGGTCCGGATCCTCCACCGGCGCATCCCCGCCAAACTGCTCCAGTCCATTCCACACCAGGGTCCGCATCACCCGCGCACTCAATCCCTCCGTCAATCCATGGATCGGCACCCACCGATTCAGATGCACCCGCGGATCATCCTCGCCCTCGTATCGCTCGACCTCGGGATGATCCATCGAAGTCGGGCGGATCGCCTTCACCCGACCGAACACCAACAACGTCTGACCCACCGCATACACCCGTTGCAACTGCGGCACATTCCACCAACGGCAATGCAACCGGCC
>CAZDYB010000620.1:0-3040 GCA_964509045.1 uncultured Akkermansia sp. | reverse complement strand
TGCTGTTGACGAAGACGGGGCCGAATCGGGAATCGACCGTCAACCGTTGCTGAAGCTGGTACTCACCGTCGGTATTCAGGGCCACCATCCATCCCCACGACTCGGGCGTATCCCGCACCGTGTGGTTCTCCAGGACGAGGACGTCGTCCCCTTCACCGATGGCAAGCGGGCGCAACGCGGTGGTTCTGAAGCCACCCCCCCACAGGACCTGCTTCCGTTCGCTTTGGAACGCGAGCATGCCACCGCTGAAGACCGACGGCGTCGGGCGTGTCCCCGGTTCGGCCGTGCTGGTGATCCATTGGGCTTCCAGACGGGCATTGAACCCGACGACATATTCGTTCGGCACCGTGTGGTTCAGCTCCATGTCCACGGACCCCAGCGACGTGTCCGACAGGGCGACGCTGTGGAGATTGACGGAGGTGTTCGCGCGGCCTGCGACCAGCAACCGTGTCCCGGCAGGGACCATCCGGAAGGGAAACGTGGGGACTTCCGCGCCACCAGGCCGGAAATAGACCATGTCCGGATCCGCCGTGTAGTCGTCGGCCAGACGCAGGATGAAGCCACCCCGGCGAAGGGAGGTCCCAGTGGGATTCAGGTGATTGTAGCTGCCCGCCACGTAGATCTTCCCGTCAAAGAGGCAGAGGTCCTTGCCATCGATTTCGAACTTCTGGCCGGCAGCCACCGCAAGGAATTGTGCTTTCAGGTGGGCATCCGGCTCGATGACGAGATGGTCGAGCCACCGCCCGGTGGAGCTCAGCTTGCCGGCGATCGCCGTCTTCGTGCCGTGGCAGGAGTCAGCGTCGCCAGTGATGGGATAGCATCCGATGTTGACCACGCTGTAGCGGGAATTGCCGTCGACGCTGCTGTTGCGGAGATCCACACCGACGCCACTGCCTGTCGGGAGCGACACACCGTCGACGTTCATCAGGACGTGCAGTTGATCCAGGCTGTCTGCGCTGATCGCCGCCACGCTTTCGGGGCCGGCCGTCGTTCCAGAACCGCTCCGGGAGGTCCAGCCAATGGCACCTGCCGCCGTGAACTGCACCAGATAGGCGTCGACGTTGTTGGGATAATTGAAGGTCGAGGTGATCGTGGTCAGCGGTGGTCCTTGCGTGGGACTCAGGACGCGCGCCGGGGTCGCAGTGCTCCCACTGTACCCTTGGAAGGCCCCACCCACGGTCACACGACCCTGGGAATCCACGGCCAGCGCGGTCATCGTTACATCGACGCCGGTGATGTAGCGCGTCCAGAGCACCGTTCCGGTGGACTTCGCCACCTTGACCACAACGCCCGCACGCGACTTTCCCGTGTCATTGATCGTCGCCGCAATATAGACCGCCGTGCCATCCACCTCGACGTCGGTGACCTGCATGGTCTTGGCGAGTGTGAGGCCGAACTCCGTTGAATTGGTGGCTTGGGGAAAGCTGCTGAAGACACCCTGGAGGTAGTCCCAACCCCCGCCCGCCCCCTGTCGCGTGACGAAGATCCCGGTACGATTGGGCTCCGACGGATTCAGCGGCGGTAGGGTCAGCCCCTGGAATCGGACCACACCCTGGTAGACGCCGACCGCGAAAACGTGGCCGTCGTCATCCGTCGCCGATCCATGGAAGGCGATCAGTTCAGCATTCTTGATCAGGCCATCCCCATCGACACCGGTCGCCAGGTAATGCAGGGGCTCGCCGGCGGAGACGGGCACAAGCGATGCGACAGCCAGGCAGGCCGTCGCCACAACAGCCAGGAGTCGGCCCGGCACCCACCGTTCAAAGGTTCGCTTCAGGTTCATCGGAAATCCTTGGGTCAGGAGTGTCATTCGGTGGGCCGGTTCACTGGTTCAGGATCGAAACACGCGCAATGCGGCGCAGGGTCACGGTTCCCGCCACGGAGATCGGTTGCAGGGCGAGGCCGTGCACGGCTTCGGTGTAGGCACCCTCCAGGGTGTCGACATCCGCCAACTTCTGCGGCGCAGTGTTGAAGGAGATGCCGATCTCGCGTCGGATCGAATACGCCCGGGCACCCGTGTTGGCGTGGTCGGGATGAAAACCGTGGCGGAAGGGATTCGTCGGGGCCGTGTTCGACAGCACCACCGAGGCTTCGCAGCGGAAGCCCTGCCCGACGCCGCCACGGCAGCCGAGGTCGAGTCCGCTGAAGTCATAGCCGACCGCGCTGTAACGGCGTCCGGCCACCGCCTGCTCCGCCGTACGTTCGAGGTTGAGCGAGGCCAGGCGCGACGGATCATTCACCAGCACGACGTCCAGCGTCGGCGTGGCGCGCCTGGCCACGATGACGTCCTTCAGCAGCTTCACCTTCCCGGCGTTGTCGACGTGGAACAGCACCCGGAACTGCAGGGGTGCCGCAGTCTTGGCCGGGCTGTTCGTCGGACCCGCAAGGCCGCCCACTCGGTCCAGGACGACGTCCCCCATCCACAGGCCGGCGGCGTCCGGATTGTTCACGAGGGACTGGGCCTGCACCCCCTGCACGACGGTCAGCAGGCACACCCACAGGAATCCCCGGCCGCAAAGCCGGGACAACGGAAACAGCAGCGTTTTCATGCGTGGATCTGAAAGGATTTGAACGAGGGGGGGGTGCCGGTCACTTGATGGCGCGGACGGGGATCCATTGTTGGAATCCAGTGCCGTCGGTGAGCTTCAGCAGCGTGGAGTTGGTGGGAATGGTCATCGCGACACGATCGGGTTCGAGCCGGAGGACACGTTCACCCGACAGGCTCGCGGAGACGACCCCGCCGGTGAAGTTCGCCCGGCGATAGGTCAGGGCTCCGGAATCCTGGACGGCCTCCACGAGGTTGAGCGCGCCGGTGCCGCCCAAGAGGGTGATGGTCAGGTTGCTCCGCGGGGTGGGCGCGGCATTGACGATCTGGAGGGGGAACGCGTCGACCGTCCGGGAGAAGTCGATCTCGCCGGAACCGGGAAGGTTGAGTCGGATCGGTCCCTGGTAGCGGGAGGCACCGTCGGTCTGGATCCAGTAGGCTTCGCCCGCCTTGGCCCTCGCGGTGGCGGCGTCGCGGACGATCTTCCAGACGCCG
>CAZDYB010000619.1:0-3047 GCA_964509045.1 uncultured Akkermansia sp. | reverse complement strand
GACTGCGTGACGTGCTTCGAGGGTTTCGATGAGTTGGAGGGCGGCGACGGCGGCACAGAGTTTGACGGAGCTGGCGGGGTAGAAGTATTCGGCGTCGATGCGGAAGCCGTGGCGTCGGAGTCGGGGCGTCTGGCCTGGGGGATGGACGACTTCACTGACGAGGATCTGGAGACGTAGTTCGGGGGCGTGATCGATGGCGTTGCGGAGGTGGGGACCGGCGGAACGGAGGACGGGTTCGAGGTTGCGGACGGGTTCCGGGTTCATGGTGGAGCAACCGGTGACGAGGAGGAACAGGATGGAAGCGAACGCGACCGGGAGCGGTTTCACGGGACGGACTTCAGGCCAGGAAGGGTTGGTCTGTCGAATGGGATGTTTTTCGTGGGGGGGCTGCCGTGAGGGTTACTGGAGGGTCTTGATGAAGGCATCGGCCTCGGCGATGGAGGTGTTCATCTGGCGGAGGAGGGTGTCGATCTGGCCGGTGATCTGACCGGCTTCACCCTTCATCGAGGCGATGGCGGCGGCGTTGAGGTTGTGTTTGAGGTAGAGGACGTGCTCGGAGAGGGAGCGGAGCACGGGTTCCATGGTGGCCTCGGCGGATTGGAGGGAGGAGGACAACTGCTGATAGCGGGAGCGGGTGTCGGAGAGTTTGCGACGGGAATCGGAAGCGAAGGTGGGGTTGGTGAACTGGCTGATTTCCCTTTCCCATTCGGCAAAGAGGTCCCGGGAGACCTGATCCATGTCGGCGATGCGTTTGCGGACATCGCCGGCCTCGGCGGTGCATCGATCGAGGTCGGATTTGAGCTTGGAGTAGGTCTTCTCGAGGTCGCCGCCGTCGAAGCCATAGAGCAGCTTCATGCGGGTGAGGGCGTCCTGGAATTCGGTCTGGGCCTCCTTCTGTTCGTCTCGTGCCTTGGTGACGGCGCGTTTGAGGAGGTCGCGCTTCTCGTAGCCGAACTTCTCCATGGTTGCGTAGTAGGTGGACTGGCAACCGGTGAAGGCGAGGAGGACGAGTGCGGGAAGGAGGGAACGGATGGACACGCTCATGGGCGGCGAGAGTAGCCGGGTGAGGGAAGAAAGGAAGTGGTGCATCCGCCTGGAGTTGAACCAGGAACCTTCTGATCCGTAGTCAGATGCTCTATCCAATTGAGCTACGGATGCACCGAAGGCGGACACGCTAGGGAATCCGTGGAATGTGAGGCAAGGCCTTTCTGGGAGGATTTGGGAAAGGAAGCGGAGTGGGAAGCTGCGTTGCGTCGGGGAGTCGGGGTCGGGTAGCGTTGGCCCATGAATCCCCGGTTGGTGACGCGTCGAGCGTTTCTGGGTGCGGCGTGTCTGGTGCCGGCGCTGGTGCATGCGGTGGAGCCGTTCGAGCGCCAGGGGCCGTCGCGGCTACGGCTCTCGTTGGCGGCGTATTCGTTCCGGGACCAGTTCGCGAAGGGAGCCGACGGAGCGGCGCCGTTGATGGACATGTTCCGTTTCCTGGATCTCTGCGCAGCGAATGGGTGCGATGGCGCGGAATTGACGAGTTATTACTTCCCGAACCCATCCGACGACAGCCTGCTCCGGTCGATCCGGCGGCATGCGTTCATCCGTGGGGTGAGCATCAGCGGAACGGCGATTGGCAACACCTATACGCTGCCGCCGGGGCGGGAACGGGATCGGGAATATGAACTGACCCGGCAATGGATCTCGAAGGCGGCGGTGCTGGGTGCGCCGCACATCCGGGTGTTTGCGGGGGAGGCGAAGGGACAGGATCGGGCGACGGCGAAGCGTCACTGCATCGAGGCGTTGGAGGAGATGGGCGAACTGGCCGGGCGCCACGGCGTGTTCCTGGGGGTGGAGAACCATGGTGGGATCGTGTCGGAGGCGGACGACCTGCTGGAGATCATCCGGGCGGTGAAGAGTCCCTGGGTGGGGATCAACCTGGACATAGGGAATTTCAACACCACGGATCCGTACGGGGACCTGGCGCGGTGTGCGCCGTATGCGGTGAATGTCCAGTACAAGGGCCTGATGCGACCGCGTGGGTCGAAGCAGGCGGTGCCGACGGATCTGCCGCGGGTGGTGCGGATGCTGCGGGAGGCGGGATACCAGGGTTGGTTCGTGCTGGAGTACGAGATGGAACCCGATCCGTTCGTGAAGGTGCCGGAGTTGTTGAAGGAGATGCGGGAAGCGATCTCGGTTTGAGGGTGAGTTGGGAGTGGGGAACGGGCGAGGGTGGGGATGGGCCGGGGCCTACTTCTGTTCCTCGTACCAGGTCATCTGGATGTTCTCGAGGATCTTCTCGTTGGAGGCGTCGGGGGAATCACTGAACTCCTCCAGTTCGAGGACCATCCTGTGGAGTTTGGGAAAGCTGAGCCGCAGGGGATCCTGATCTGGAAACTTGTCCATCAGAGCCCAGGCGATCTCCTCGTAATCCTTCCAGGTGAGTTTCATGGGGAGACCTTTGCCTTGGGAGGGTTGGTCCGTCAAACGGAGGGGTGAACCGGTGTCCTCGGAGGGGAGGAAATGGGGTGGGGAATGGGAATTGATCTGGATCGATCGAGGGATTGAGGGTGTGGATTGATGGCGCGCTTGACGGTTGGGGGTGTTCCGGGTGGAGTTCGGAGATGAAGAAGTTCGTCGTCTCAGCTGTTTTGGCCGTCGCTGTCGCCACCGGGGCGGGGTGTTACAAGACGCAGGAAGGGCGCTACAGCGCGGGGGTGCCGTTTTCCAAGGACACCATCGAGAGCCGTTATGAGCGTCCGGCGGATCAGGTGTATGAAGCGGCGAAGGCGACGTTGGAATTCAACGGGGCCTTGTTGATGGAAGGGTCGACGGTGGTGGGCAACACGGCGGCGCGGACGCTGTCGGGGAAGGTGAACAAGCGCAGCCTGTGGGTACGGGTGGATGAAGTGGAGCCGCGGGTGACACGGGTGCAGGTGCAGGCGCGCAAGAGTGGTGGTCGCGGGGATGTGGATCTGGCGTCGGAGATCGACAAGCAGATTGCGTTGAGGTTGAGGTGAGGGGTGGTGGGGTGGGGGACGCAAGGGACGCAAGGGTCCGGG
>CAZDYB010000618.1:0-3053 GCA_964509045.1 uncultured Akkermansia sp. | reverse complement strand
TCAGACAAAGAGCCTGTCCCTGAAGGGTGGAGGGTGAGGCGAAGAGCCTGTCCCCGATCAAGTGCGAGGGAACTTCGTGGAGCCTGTCCCTGGAATGACGGGAGGGTTCCGCGATGTGGAGGTGCCTATGTGGAGGAGCCTGTCCCGTTGAACATGACGGGACCGGGTCCGTAAGCCTGTCCCAGTCTGCCCTGCCTGATGGTCAGTCCGAGGTGTTCTCGACCCGGATGACGGTGGGGGGAGCCTTGACGACAGAGAGTCGACGGATCTGGGCGATGGCGCGCATGAGGAGTGCGTGGGGGGCGTCGTGGATCATGAGGATGACTGGAACGGTTTCTCCCTCGTGACCTTCTGGCTGAATGACGGAAGAGATGCCGATGTGAGCTCGGGCTAGGATGGAGGCGACCTTGGCAAAGACACCCGGTCGATCAATGACGGTCAGCCGGAGATAGTATCGGGAGACGACTTGATCGATGGGGATTACCTGCATGGAGTCGGCGGCGTGGGGGACGAATGCAGGGACACGCTGGTGGCTGTCGTGGCGCAGGTCCAAGGCGGCATCGGCGAGGTCGCTCAGGACGGCGCTGGCGGTGGGATCGCCGCCGGCACCGCGACCGTAGAAGAGGGTTTCTCCGACGCGATCGCCATGGATGGCAATGGCATTGAATGCATGGTTGACGGAGGCGAGGACGTGATCGTTGGGAACCAGCGCGGGATAGACGGCCACCAGGATGCCGGCGGAGGGTATGGGCGTACGACCGGAGCGGGCGCGGGCGGGATTGGACTGAGGTGGAGTGATGGTCTTCACGACGCCCAGCAGCTTGATGGTGTAGCCCAACTGGGAGGCGGACTGGATGTCGAGTCGGGTGATGTTCCGGATTCCCTCGACATGGACCTTGGAGGGATGAACCCAGAATCCGTGGGCGAGCGAGGCCAGGATTCCGGTTTTGTGGGCGGCATCAAGACCATCGATGTCGAGGGTGGGATCGGCTTCTGCATATCCCAGGCGTTGGGCGTCGGCGAGGACCTCGGCGAAGTCGGCTTCCTCGAGTTTCATCCGGGTCAGGATGTAGTTGCAGGTGCCATTGACGATGCCGCGAAGGGAGAGGATGCGATTACCGACGAGGGATTCGCGGAGGATCTTGATGACGGGAATGCCGCCGGCAACGGAGGCCTCGTAGTAGAGGTTTGCCTGATGGGTCCTGGCGGCGGCGAACAATTCCTCGCCGTGTGCGGACAGGAGGGCCTTGTTGGCGGTGACAACCGGTTTGCCGTGTTTCAGTGCTGCGAGGACGACCTGACGGGCGGTGGTGGTGCCGCCCATGAGTTCGACAACCACATGGACATCGGGATTATGGACCACGGACTTCCAGTCATCCGTGAGCAAGTGGGCGGGAAGGTTGCCGGTGCGGGCCTTGTGAAGATTCCGGACGGCGATCCGAGCGATCCGGAGTTGGACTCCGAGGCGTGCGGCGAGGAGATCGCCGGACTCAGCCAAGGCACGGACGAGTGCGCCGCCGACGGTTCCGCCCCCGACGAGCCCGATGTTGACCTGCTGCATCATGTGGTGGACGAGCGTGCCGAAGAGCGGCGGCCGGAGAGAAGCTTGAACATGGAGAGGGGCCTTGGCGTGGCAGGGGATTACCGGGATGTCGGATCTTTGCGGTTGCTGGGTTGGTGGGAGGGAGACTCGACATCGGGAGTGGCATGGGGAACCTGAATGCATGCGACGCACCTGGAGGATGGGGATGGCATGTGCCTTGGTTCTGGGTTGGGTGGTGGTGGCGGAGCCGGTGCGTTTTGGTGGGATGCCCCCTGAACCCCGGCTACTGCCGGGAACCCGGACATTCCACTTCTCGCTGTACGGGGCGCCGGGTGATCCGAAGGAGCTCGAATCCCTGGTGCGGGTTGTGAAGGAGCGGCATCTGGCATCGGGATTTGATCCGGGCCCGGCGGCATCTGCGGCATCCCGGCCTGCATTCGAGTATCTGGCCCGATTGGGGTGGCCGGTGATCCTGTATCCGCCAGACGGAGGGCGCATGCAGGTTCAGGGCAGCACCAGTTTCCTGAAGGGGGAGGATGAAGCTGCGGTGCGTCTCCTGGATGAAGCGGGTGTGTTCAATGCCATCCAGTTGGGGGAGTGGGGCTATCATTTTCATCGTTTGCGATCGGATGAAGGCTGGTGGCGTGCGGTGTTGGGTGAGGATTTTGAAGGGCAGAAAGGGCGCTTTGTGAAGCCTGGTGGGAACATGGGTTACGACCCCAAGCCGACGACCCGGCGTGAGTGTTATGAACAGTTGCGGGAGTATTTCCTGTGGCATCGGCAGGCGAAGGGTGGACGCCTGATCAGCGTGACCGGGCACTCGCATTACGAGGCCTATGCGGCGGAATGGGGAGCATCGGTGGTGGGATTGGAGATCGGGGAAAACATTGGATTCACGCAGTCCAAGTTTGCGTTTGCGCGCGGGGCATCGCGGCAATGGAACCTGCCGTGGACGGTGCAGGTGAGTCCCTGGTTCGGGAATGCGGTGACGACGCGCGGCGGATTGGACACGAGCGGAGGAACGGCGCGGGGACTGGATGCGGGGCATTCGCTGAGCCTGTATCGGAGGATGTGGCTTCACGGATGGTTTGCGGGAGCGGCGATGGTGACGCCGGAGAACAGCATCAACAGCTTCTTCACCACGGGCAGCGATCCGTGGGAGTTGACGTCTCATGGCGAGGCTGCCGCGGAAGCCTTCCGATTCATGCGGGCTCATGACCGGGGCAATCCCTACACCCCGCTGCTGGTGGTTCTGGATCATCTCAGCGGTTACAACGGGTATCAGGCGCTGACGTGGGGGGTGTTGCCGCGGACGCCTGGCGACCAGGAGATACATGACCTGCTGGAGGTTCAGCTATTTCACTGTTCCCAACGCCTGTCGGTCCCGGGCAATCCGGAGAACCCCGAGGCGGGTTACCTGCATCCGACCCGTCATGGTGAATCCTGTGACGTGGTGTTGTCCACGGTGACGGGTGCATTCATGAGCCGGTATCCGGCGGTGTTGCTGGCG
>CAZDYB010000617.1:0-3059 GCA_964509045.1 uncultured Akkermansia sp. | reverse complement strand
GTGATCTCCGTCCCCGCGTGAAAGGCATCGAACAACGCGCTGTTGATCGCTTCCTCCAGTTCCGCTCCCGAAAAATCCACCGCCTCCGCCGCCAGCAACCCGATGTCATAGTGGTCCGGATTCCGGCCGCGTCGGGCAAGATGTACCCGCAGGATCTCCGCCCGCTCGACCGGCACGGGCAGATCCACGAAGAAGATGTCGTCGAGACGTCCCTTGCGCAGGAGTTCGGGCGGGAGATGGGAGATGTCATTGGCGGTGGCAACCACAAACACCGGCGCGGACTTCTCGGCAAGCCAGGTGAGGAAGGTTCCCAACACCCGCGAACCGGTGCCGCCATCGACCGATGCCCCGCCCTGGGTTCCGGCAAACGCCTTGTCGATCTCATCCACCCACAGCACCGCGGGTGCGATGGATTCGGCGACCTGGATGGCGCGCCGGACATTCTCCTCGGAAGAGCCGACGAGCGACCCGAACAGGCGACCCATGTCGAGTCGGAGCAGGGGCAACTGCCACAAGGACGAGACGGCCTTGGCACAGAGGCTCTTGCCGCAACCCTGCACGCCGAGCAGCAGGATTCCCCGCGGAACCGGCAGGCCAAACGCCCGGGCCTCGCGACTGAACGCCACCCCACGCTTGGAAAGCCAGTCCTTCAACAGATCCAGGCCGCCCACATTGCCGAAGTGTTCCTGATGCGTGCAGTAATCGAGCAGACCGGAACGCCGGACGATCTCCCGCTTCTCGGCGAACACCGCGTTCACGTCCGAATCATCCAGCCGTCCGTCCTGAACAATGATCCGTGCAAAGACGTTCTCAGCTTCAATCAGGGAAAGCCCCAGGGCCGCCTGCAACAGCCGGGTGCGCCCCGCCGGATCCAATTCCACCGCCACATCCCGACGCGACCCCAGGCTGGTGACGATCTCATCCAGCAACGCGCCAAGCTCGTCAGTCCCCGGAAGGGGCAACGGAAGGATGGCAACCTCCTTCTCCAGCTCAGGCGGCAACTCGGGCAAGGATCCGAGCAGGATCAGGGTCTTGGGTCCGTTCTTGAGATGAAGCGCGATCTCGCGCAGACGCCGCACCAGTTGGGGATTGGATCGGCCCAGGAACGGATGCAGATCCTTGAAGATGAAAAGGCAGGGTTCAACCCACTCGATCACCGCATCCAATGCCACCAACGGATCGCGGGTGGCGGTGTGGGAGGTCTTTCGCGATTGGATGCTGGCCCCGCCCGGGACCAATCCGGTGGAGCAACTCCATTCCTGGACCCGCTTGTGCCGGCGCTCAGCCACGGCACTGATGATTTCCAAGGCCCGGGATTCCTCATGCGTCACCACGGCGATCACCGGATACCGGGCCCGCACCAACAATTCCAGTTCTGCGGAGAAGTCGCTCATGTCGGGTTCGAAAGGCCGGCGGTGACGGCGCGAAATCACGGCAACCCGGGATCCGGCCGGGTCGCCGGGCATGAATCCGGATTCAGGCTCCGAACTTGTCGAACATGCGGGCGTTGGCCTGCATGAGACGCATCAGGTACTTGGCCTCGAAGACACCCAGCGAGCCAATGTTCGCACCCGTCTCGGTAAACCGTTCAAGCTTGTCATTGCCGCTGAGCGCCGAATGCAGCAACACCGGCTGCGGATGCCACGAATGTCCACGGGCCGCACACGGGGTCGAATGATCTCCCGTGATCGCCAACACGTCGGGCTTGCGCGCCAGCAGGATGGGCAAGGCCGCATCAAACTCTTCGATCGCCGCCACCTTGGCCGCGAAGTCGCCATCTTCACCCGCCTTGTCCGTGTATTTGTAGTGGATGAAGAAGAAGTCGTAGTTGTCGTACTCGGCAACGTATCGCTCGAACTGCTCGGCAATCGTCGAAGGCCCCTCGACCTTCGTCATGCCGACCAACTGCGCCAGGCCCTTGTACATCGGATACACCGCCAGCGCCGCAGGCTTCAACTGGTAGCGCTGTTCGAACGTGGGAATCTCCGGCTGATGCGCGATGCCCCGCAGCAGGAATCCATTGGCGGTCTTCTCACCCTTCAACAACGGCAGGGCCGCCTTGTAGAAATCCGCCACCAACTTCGCGACCTTCTTCTGCCCGGCATTCTTCGGATCCACCGGGCTCGCCGTGGCGATCGGCAACCCCTCACGGTTCGGGTCGGTATCCGTCAATGGCCCTTCCAGCCCTGCCCCACTGAAGATCACGACGAAGCGGTGTTCCTTCCCGGGAACGATCTTCACCGCAGTGGTGCCCACCTTCTTGATCTTTGAGGAAAGGATCGCGCACAGGCGTTCACACACCGACGTCGCAATCCGTCCGGCACGTCGATCCGTCACAATCCCCTTCCCGTCCAACGTGCAGAAATTGGCGCGTGCCGCGACATCACCCGCCTTCAGTTCAATCCCCAATCCAAGCGTCTCGATCACTCCGCGTCCCACCTCGAACTCGATCGGGTCATACCCGAACAACGCAAGATGCCCCGGGCCGGACCCCGGTGTGATGCCCGGCGCCACCGGAGTCATCCGGCCCTGCGCACATCCACTGCGCACCAGCGCATCCAGGTTCGGCGTCCGCGCAGCCTCCAACGGCGTCAGGTTGCCCGTCGCGGCCGTGGCAATGTCCCCCAATCCATCCAACACCACCAAGGCCAGCTTGGCCCCGGTCTTGATCGTCAGCTTCGAATACACAGCGTCCAGGTTACTCATACAACAGGCCAAACCCTGCCCAGCCCTCCCCCACCCCGCAAGGACACATCCTGAACGCAATTCGTCACATGGAACTTCCCCGGGGTCGGATCGGAAATCCGTACTCGAAACACGGTGCGCGGAACCCGATGCCGATCTCCAATGCCGCGCCGGGATTACAATTGTGGGACCCACTCGTCGAGTACGAGTACGCGTACGAGTACGATGCCCCGGATCCACGACTGACCACGCACCACGCCCTTGTGACTCTGGGTTCCAGTTACTCGACCTCATCCCGCCGAACAATCCCGTCCATCATACACGCCCCCGCCCCACGTACTCGTACTCGGACTCGAAAAACGGCGCCCCGAACC
>CAZDYB010000616.1:1278-3064 GCA_964509045.1 uncultured Akkermansia sp. | reverse complement strand
GACCGGATGCAGCAACCCCGTTCCCAAGGCGGGCTGGCCTTGGGAAACCGCAGCAGGCACGCTTCCACCACATGCAGTCGACGAGAAAGATCATCACCCTCGACGGAGGAGCAGCCACCGGAAAATCGACCGCCATGATCCGCCTCAGCACCGCACTCGGCTGGCACGGGGTCTCAACCGGACATGTCTATCGGGCCGCCACAGTGCTGGCGTTGTCGGAGAAGATCAGCCCCGAGACCGCATCCACAGAGCTGGTCGACCGGTTGCGCGCGGGAGCCCTGACCTACAATCCGGCCCATCATCGGTACTCGGTGATGACCCCGGAAGGCGATCCGCGTGAATTGTCGCTGGCAGAATTGTCGGGGCCGCCGGTATCCGCAGCGACGCCCGCGTACAGTCGGATTCCCGAGGTGCGGGAGGCGTTGCTGGAGTTCCAACGGGACCTTTACCGGGAACCCGGCCTGGTGGCGGACGGACGGGATTGCGGCACCGTGGTCTATCCGGAGGCGGCTTTGAAGGTCTGGCTGGAGGTGGATGCCGTGGAGGCCGCACGACGCCTGTGCCGCGGCCTTGGCCAGCCTTTCGAGACGGCTTATGTCGATGTGCTGGAACGCAACCGGTCCGACCGGATGCGCGGCACGGCCCCGATGTTGCCGGCAGACGACGCGGTACGGATCGATACCACGCACCTGACCGCGGAAGAGGTTTACGGGGTGTTGCTGGAGTTGGTGAGACGACGGGGCCTGGGCGGTTGAAAATGCAAAACCCCGGCCGCCGTGAAGCGGGCCGGGGTGGAAGTGGTTGGAGATCGCGACCAGGCGATCCGATCGGCGGGATCAGATGGGTTCGCCGACCTGGAACCGGACGAACCGGCGGACGGTGATCTCGTCACCGAGCTGCTTGCTGACGGCTCCGACATGGGCCAGGACCTTCAGGTCGGGGTTCTTGACGAAGCCCTGTTCGAGCAGGCAGGTGCCCTCGAAGAACTTGTTCAACTTGCCCTCGATGATCTTCGCCACCGCCTGGGCCGGCTTGCCCTTCACGGCATCGCTCTGCGTGGCGATCTCCTTCTCCTTCTCGACGAGCTCGGCCGGGACGTCATCACGGGAGATGGCGACAGGGCTGGCGGCGGCGATCTGGAGGGTGATGTCGCGCACGAGCTGCTTGAAGTCTTCGTGGGCGGTGGTGGCCTGCTGGTTGGCACCCACCTCGACCAGCACACCGACGCGACCGCCGGTGTGGATGTAGGCGGCGACCAGGCCCTGGCCGGAAACTTCCAGGCGTTGATGACGCCGGATGAGGATGTTCTCTCCGATGCGCGCGACGGCGGCGACGCGATCCGGTTCGAGATCAACGGAACCATCGGCGGCGACCTTGGCGGCGAGATCCGCGACGAAGGACTTGAAGGAGTCATTGCGGGCGACGAAGTCGGTCTCGCAATTCACCTCGACGAGCACACCGACGCGACCGCCCTGGAGGACGGCCTGGCCGATGAGACCTTCGTTCGCGGCGCGATCCGCCTTCTTGACGGCGGCGGCGGCGCCCTGCTTCCGGAGAAGGTCGACAGCGGCGTCGAGATCGCCCTGGGTCTGGTCGAGGGCCTTCTTGCAGTTCATGAGTCCGGCACCGGTCATGGCGCGGAGTTGGCCCACGAGGGCAGGAGTGATTTCAGGCATGGAACAATGGGATTGAGATGAGGTGATAAAGGGAAAAACCCGTCCGGTGACCCTGCGGTGACCGGACGGGAACGAAGAAGGAACGTTCCAACGGTCGCCTCAGGCGGCGG
>CAZDYB010000616.1:0-1178 GCA_964509045.1 uncultured Akkermansia sp. | reverse complement strand
GCCTTCTTGGCCTCGAACTCGGCCTTGGCCTGGGTGATGGACTGGGTGACGGCGCCGAGGATCAATTTCACCGCGCGGATGGCGTCGTCGTTGCCGGCGATCGGGTAGTCGGCCAGGTCGGGATTACAGTTGGTATCCACGATGGCGACGATGGGGATCTTGAGGCGGCGTGCCTCGGCGACGGCGTTGTGCTCGCGCTTGAGATCGATGATGAACATGGCGTCGGGCAGGGCCTCGACCGTGCGCATGCCGTCCAGGTTCTTGGCGATGCGCTGATGTTCGCGACGGAGCATCGACTGCTCCTGCTTCACGTAGGCGTTGATGGAACCGTCCGCGTCCATGCGTTCGATCTCCTTCATCCGGGCGAGCGAGCGTTTGACGGTGCGGAGGTTGGTCAGCGTGCCTCCCAGCCAACGGCCGGTGATGAAGGGCTGTCCGCACGTGGCGGCCGATTCCTTGACCGCTTCCTGCGCCTGCTTCTTGGTGCCGCAGAAAAGGATGTTTCCACCCTTCGCAGCCACCCCGGCGAGGAACTCACACGCCGTCTCCAACTGACGCACGGTGATGTCGAGGTTGATGATGTGGATGCCGTTGCGGGCCTCGAAGATGAACGGCTTCATCTTCGGATTCCATCGACGGGTCTGGTGCCCGAAATGCACGCCTGCGTCGAGGAGTTCCTGGATCGTTACCTGGCTCATGTGTCTGTCTCTGCTTCCATTGGTTCGCTTCCCGTCTGGCGGGAACATCCGGCGGAAGGACCGGATTCATACCGATGTTGTTGTGGCCGCCGGAAACCCTCGTCCCCGGACGTTTACAGGCCGTTACCTTCCAATCCGGTTACCCGGCGAAAGGGACGGGGACGCTATCAGCATCGAAATCCGGGGCAATCCTCATTTTTTCGGCCGAACACGCCGACAGCACGTCAGCCCGAAGCCCTCACACGAAGAAATCAGCCGCGCGCATCGAATCCCAACGGGATTATGGCCCTCAGCCCAGGGTTGCCGAGCTTGCGAGGCTACCCTGGGTTACCCCATCCCGTCCGCAGACAACCGCAACGCGGTTGTGGCCTCCCTGATCCCGTCCTTCAATGCGGTCCAGGGTTCCCGCGACGGCCCCGGCCACAACCGCGTTGCGGTTGGAACCACATCAACGGGAGTTCCCAGGGTTGTCCTCGTTCC
>CAZDYB010000615.1:0-3067 GCA_964509045.1 uncultured Akkermansia sp. | reverse complement strand
TCAGGAAAACGCCATCCACGCACCAGCCCCCAGGATCACTCCGCCAACAACCCGCAACGCCCGCTCGCGCCGGATCCGCATCGCCAGCTCACCCGCGCCCAACCCGGCCAGTTGCAGCCCGATCGTCGTCACCACAATTCCCATCCCGTAACCGAACGCGGATCCCTGCGATGCCACTTCCGCTCCATGGGAATGTCCGTGGGCCATTGCGAAAATCGCCGTCAACGCTGCCGCACCCATCAACGGAATCCGGGCCGCCAGCGCCAGGGCCAGTCCCAGGAGGAACACCGACGCCAACACCGTCGACTCCACCATGGGCACCTGCACACCCGCCATTCCCACCGCTCCACCCACCCCCATCATCACCACAAAACTCAGCGGCAGGATCCAGCGCGCACGGCCCCCCATCTGCGCACCCCACAACCCCACCGCCAACATCGCCGCCAGATGATCCAGCCCCGCCAACGGATGCACCAATCCCGCCGCCACACCGTGGACCCCGTCATGCCCCGGATGCGCCTGGGTCATCATCGGAAAAGCCAGGGCAGCCACGAGGGCAGCCATTCGATACGAACGCGAAGTGAAGGATGTCATGACAGTGTGTTGCGCCAGTTGGCCCCGATCAGTGTCAACTGAACCCGGCCGGAGCCCCGCTCCAACTCCTCATGCCGACACCTCGAATCGCCGCCAACGAGGTAACGCGACCACGCCCCCGCCACGCAAGCCACGAAACAGTCCACCACCCACACACCGCGGCAGGCGAGATCACGGGACTCCATCCAATCCACCCCACCCCCTCCGATGCTTTGCCATTTCCCCAAGGCACACACCCGGCTTCACTCTGCCCCACGGTCAACCCGATCCGCTGTTCCAACGCCGTCTGTCATCCGTGTTTCATGCCCCTCGTCCCTCCATCCAACCCCGCTCCGACCTTTTGCCTCGTCGAAGATCGTCCGCGGGGAGAGATCGGCGTCAAACTGCTGATCCTCAGTCTTGCCGAGCACTGCTCCCATCCCCAGGCCGTCCTCTTCCTTCCTGATCCCACTGACGGATTCCGGCTCTGGTTGAAGTCGTTCCCCTGGGCGGAACTCAGGACCGAACGCCTGCGCGGTGCCGGTTCCTGCGTGGTCAAACCCTCCGCACTGCTCCATCTCCTGGAAC
The DNA here is from genome assembly GCA_964509045.1 of uncultured Akkermansia sp. GTDB lineage: Bacteria > Verrucomicrobiota > Verrucomicrobiia > Limisphaerales > UBA9464 > UBA6176. The sequence goes on along the minus strand of CAZDYB010000615.1, from coordinate 1,906 downwards.
AGGGTCTTCCCAATGTCGTCTGGCTCGACACCGACCTCCTGGCCCTGCGGGATCCACGACCGCTGTTCGACGCCATGGATGCCGATACCGTGGGAATGGCGGAGGAAATCCGAAGCGCTCCCCATCAGGGAACCGAATGCCGCACCCGCGGCTGGGGAATGGAAGTCGGCCGCACCCTGCCGTTCACCCTCAGTTCCTGCATCCTGCGCATGACCTCGCGGCACATGGACCTGATCCGTGAATGGCGACGCCTCATGGAATCGGACGACTTCACCCGCCACCTGGAAGTGCCCATGCCCGTGCGACCCATCCATGCCATGGGCGACCAGGACGTGTTGAACGCATTGTTGGGGTCGCGGAAATGGGCCGAGTTTCCGCTGAAGGTGTTTCGCCTGGGCGATGCACTGGCGCATTGCGGCGGGGCGATGACCTACAGCGTCGGGGAACGCCTGGGACATCTGCTCGGAGCAAAACCGGTCTTCCTCCATTCCCTGAGTTCCAAGCCGTGGCAATTGCTCGATCCCGACTGGACCTTCGGCGGGACCAATCGCCGATACCGCGAGCTGATGCAGGAGATCTCCCCCTACCTGATGAGCTGCCGACGCTACCGGGATAAACTGGATGATCCCTGCCGTTGGATGGATCACCGGACTCCGCTGGGTACCTGCCTGCGCTGGATGGGATTCGGAAACCGTGCGTTGACCGGCCTGCCGCTGGCCCTGGCCGCGGAATGCGCTCGGCGAATCCGGCGGTGAACCGGAAGGGCGCATCCAGCCAGCGCCACCGACCCAACGGGCCGGAAGATCAAAGCCCGGAGCCGAGGGAGTTCGACCACCGACGCCCCGGGTCATGCGGTGGACGATTTCATCCGCCCTCAAGGGGCGTCAGAGAAATGGGGTCGCCGCGGTCGCGCCGGTTGACGACAAGGTGCCAACCGTCGGGCACCCACACGCGTCGAGGTCGAGCCATTCACGGATCCTTCCGAGCCTCCGACGATTGTCACAGGCCGGTTCGAAGACCCTTACAAGGGAGTCACCGTGTACTTCGAAAGATCCTCGCGCGGTTTCGGCCAGGTGAGCTGCATCGCTTCCAACGTTTCACAGACCTGCTTCGCAATGACGTAGTCCCGCACCCATTTCTTGTCCGCAGGCACCACATGCCATCGGGCATGACGCGGTGAACACCGGCTGATCGCGTCTTCATAAGCCTTCACGAAGTCATCCCACCGATCCCGCATCTCCAGGTCCGCCCCCTCGAACTTCCAGTTCTTGGTCGGATCGGTAAGTCGGGCCTGGAGGCGGATGGCCTGTTCGGCATGCGACACATGCAGGAAGAACTTGAGCCAGATGTAGCCCGCTTCATGCAGGTTCAACTCGAACCGGTTGATCTGCTTGAAACGCGGTTCCCACACGGACTTGTCCACCAACTTCATCACCCGCGCCACCAGCACATCCTCATAGTGCGAACGGTTGAACACCCCGATCCGCCCATAGCGCGGGATCGCGTGGTGGACCCGCCACAGGAAATCATGCGACCGCTCTTCCTCCGACGGCGCCTTGAAGTTCACCACCTCAACCCCGCCCGGATTCACGAACTCCAACAACGCCCGGGTGGATCCGTCCTTGCCGCTGGCATCCATCCCCTGCAACACCACGATCAAGGCCCGACCCGTGTTCGCATACAGCTTGGCCTGCAATCCCCCGATCCGTTCCGTCAATTGAAGCGTCTCGACCCGGGTCTTCTCCTTGTTCATGCCGAAGTCTTCCGCGGGATTGAAATCGCGGAGACGGATGCGGGATCTGACGACAACAGGCTGGGCCATGGCACCCCCTTGATGCGCCGAATCCATCCGGATGAAAACCCCGGAATCCGGGCCTTCACCGCGCAGTCGTCCGAGGGAAGGAAG
>CAZDYB010000614.1:0-3085 GCA_964509045.1 uncultured Akkermansia sp. | reverse complement strand
GGGACCGGTTGATCGAGGTGGCGGACCATTTCATGAGCCACATGGCGCGGCCGGGCAACGCGGCGGTGCTGTTCCGGGGCGTGGCATCGGGCAATCGCGAGGCGTCGGCGCCGGTGACCTGGCGTGAGGTGATCGGGACGGTGTCCCGCTCGACCGGAGTGCCTGCGGACATCCTGGACGATGACGTCCCGCTGGATCGGGAGGCGCTGCGGGAATGGTTTGAATCGAGGATCATCGGGCAATCGGAAGCGGTGGAAGCGGTGGTGGATCTGGTGACGTTGGTGAAGGCTGGTTTGACGGATCCGGCGAAGCCGATGGGGGTGATGCTGTTCGTGGGGCCGACGGGGGTGGGGAAAACGGAGTTGGCGCGGGCCTTGGCGGAGAAGCTGTTTGGGGATGCCTCACGGTTGTTGCGGTTCGACATGTCGGAGTTCGCCAGTCCGGAAGGGTTCCAGAGGTTGATCGGGGCCCGGGGCGAGAACGGGTTGCTGACCGACCCGGTGCGGCAGCAACCGTTCTCGGTGGTGTTGTTCGACGAGATCGAGAAGGGGCATCTGAACGTGTTCGACCTCTGCCTTCAGCTGTTCGATGCCGGACGACTGACCGATGGGCGCGGCCGCACGACCGACTTCCGTCGGACCATCATCATCCTGACGTCGAATGTCGGGGCGCCTTCGGCTGCGGCGACCCCATTGGGATTTGGTGCGCCGCGGGCGGCGTTGGAACCGTCATCGGACAAGGAACAGACCTGGCGCGATTTGAGCCGCTTTTTCCGACCGGAGTTCTTGAATCGGATCGACCGGATCCTGTTGTTCCGACCGCTTTCTTTGGAGGTGGCGGAGCGGATTGCGCGGCGTGAGGTCGAGCAGGTGTTGAAGCGGGGTGGCATCCGGCGTCGCCAGGTGACGGTGGATGTGGATGCGTCGGTGCTGGGATTGCTGGTGAGGGAGGGCTACTCGCCGAGTTTCGGGGCGCGACCGTTGAAGCGGACGGTGGAGCAGCGGTTGTTGATGCCATTGGCGCGGATGTTGTCCGCGGGCGGGGTGGCGCCGGGAACGGTGATCACGTTGACGGTGCAGGATGGCAAGGTGGAGTCGCGACGCATCGCGCCGGAACCCCCGGCCAAACCGTTGGCGGTGACGCGGCGCAGCGGGAATGGACCGGGCGCGACGGTGCAAAGGGAGTTGGACCGGTGCCGGGAGTTGTGGAGCGCCCTGGAGTCGTCATTGGAGCCGTTCCTCGAGCGTAAAGGCGCGCTGATGGCGCGGACCCGGGAGCCGGGCTTCTTCCAGAAGGATCCGGAGAGGACCGTGGTCTTTGATGAACTGCATCGGTTGGAACAATTCCTCGCCCTGGCGGACGGATGCCGTTCGACCTTGAATGCCTTGGGCGCCGTCGCGGGCATGGAGGAGAACGTGCGGCAACGGATCGATGAACTGGCTGCGGAGCTGGAGCATCTGGCGTTGGTGTGCGATGCGCCGGGTCCGGGGGATCTGGGCGATGCGCTGTTGGGGATCACGCGGGTGGATGCGCGGGGTGATGGGTTGGATGGAGTGGGGCAGTTGGCCCGGATGTATCTGGGGTTTGCGGCCCGCCGCCGGTTCAGCGTCGAGGAGTTGGGACAACGTCCCGGGCCGACGGATGCGGCGATCTACCTGTCCGTGACTGGGCTTGGGGCGATGGGTGCCCTGCGGCCGGAAGTGGGGCTCCACGAGTTCCGGTTGAGGAAACGCGCGACGGATCCGAAGAACGGCCGGGAGCGACTTGTCGAGAATCAGGAAAGGGTGCGGGTGGAGCTTTATCGGCTGGGTGGCGAAGCGCCGGCGGGATTCCGCAAGACGGGCAAGGTGACGGTCCGGGCCGTGGATCCCCAGCAGGGGCTATTGGGGAATCGGTTGGCGTGGAAGATCACCGCGTTTCATCCGGACCCGGTCCGCAGTCTTGAGGTGATGTCAGCGGGGCCGAGGGCGGTGGCGTTGGAGCAGGGATGGCGCTTGTTGCAGGATGCAACGGTGCAGGTTGGGGTGAGTCCAGCGGAGTTGGTGCGGCAGTATCGGCTTGGGATTGGATCCCAGATCCGGGATCTCACGACCGGGTTGTCGACACCGCGGATCGGGCAGGTGTTGAAGGGGCAACTTGAACTGGTGCGTGGATCGGGACGGAGATGGAAGGGGGCGGAGGGGAGAGGATAGGAAGAGAAACCTGGCGGACTGTGGAAGTCCGCCAGGCCAGTTTTCATGAAGCAACGCGTCAGGCCTGTTCGCCCAGCGCGGTCGGGGATGAGGGTGGGACCGGTGCGCCAGGCCAGAGCGGCGGCGCGGAGGGGACCGGAACAGTTCGTTGCCGAATTGACCGGTTAGTTTCCACGACTGACAGGGGAGCATCAGGCTTGCCAACGCGATCCGACCCGGCTTACGGGCATTAAGTCCGGCGATCTCCGGTCAGGATCGGACGATTCGGGACAAGGTGGCTTTTTTTAGGCAGTGGAGTCGGGGGAGGCAGGGACCTGGCATGGCGGGGACTCAAGCCGGAACCGTGTGGTTGGGAGATGGAGAATGACTCGCGCCGAGAGGCGGAGACGCGGAGAGAATCAGCCGTTCAGTCACCGGTATCGAGTCACCCATCGGGCGACGGATCCCCGGCTGAGATCCTTCGTTGTCCGCTCCTTACAGATCAGGGTTGTTGGGCGTGGTTGCGGTGGGTTTGAAGTGGACCCCAACCGGAGGACCACTTTTTGGGCGAATCAAGGGTGGAGTCTTTATCGGATCGATCGGGATCGGGGCGAGCAACGGGATCTGGCCGTGGCGGAGGGCCGGAGGTTGGAACGGATGACGGCGGAGTGGAACAGGTTGACGGAACAGTTCCGGTTGGATGCGGGAGGGGATTGAGCGGCAGCGATGGATACGGGCGAAGGGATACGGCTTGGCCCGGCAGGCCGGGGATGTACCTTCGTCAGCCAATGAGCACGGCAATCGCTCTGCGACCCGTATCCTGGACGCGCATCGCCCAAGGCATCGAAGACGTAAAGAACCGGTTGGAGCGTGCGGCGGCGGCTCTGGCGAAGAGCGGTGTGCCCTATGCGGTG
>CAZDYB010000613.1:0-3089 GCA_964509045.1 uncultured Akkermansia sp. | reverse complement strand
GTTGAGCGACACCTCGAGTCCCTTGTTGCTCACCACGCCCACGTTGTCGAACACGCCCACCGTCACCGGCATGATGTCCCCGTCGAAGTAGCGGGTGTTGGCGGGCGGCCCGTCCACCTGCACCACCGGCGGCAGTTCGTCCGGCACCACCGGCAAGGCGACGAGATTCGTCAGGCTGGCGGTGTTGCCGCCCGTGTCGAAGGCCCGCGCGGCGAAGTTCAGCGGGCGTCCAATCCGGTTGGTGGGAACCCGATAAACCACTTCGAACGGGAAGTTGCCGTCGATCGCCAACCGTTCGCCGTCGAGCAGGAACTCCACATTCCGAACCTGCACGTCGTCCTCCACCTCCGCGCGCACCACCACGAAGCCGCCTGCCGTTGCCGAGTTGGTCGCCGACAGGACCAATTGCCCCACCGGCGGCTGCTTCTGGGAATCGTAGGCGACGTAGTTCAGCACCTGCAGTCCAGCGCCACCGTCCGCCACGTAGCCCAATCCATTGAAGAGGGACGCCGCCCGCGCGACACCCGGCGTTTCCAGACGTGTGACAAACGCGTTGGATCCATCCCGAAGGTCGTACAGGTAGACGTCGTCGGTCGCGTCCTCGCTCCGGTTGATCCCAACCACCCCGAGGCCGTAACCCGAACCGGTCGGCACCATCTGTTTCCAGTTCAGCTGGGTCGTCGACTCGCTGGCGATCGCAGCCGGCGCGTCCGGATTCGAAACGTCATAGATCCGGAACCCCGGACCCGAGGCGATGTACGCCCGGGCATTGCCAACGAAAAGGCGGCCCGCGCTCACCTCCACCGATCCACGTCGCTCCAGCACGCCGGTGCCGAACGGCAGCACCCACAGACGGCCTCCGGCAATCGCGTGCAGGGTCACCCCCTCGATCGCGAGGCTTTCGACCGATCCACCCAGTTCGATCCGTTGCAGCACCACACCAGTCGCGGCCTCGATCATCGCCACATGCCCACTCGACTGCCCCGCAAAGACCCGGTCCGCCGCCATGGCAACCGAGCGGGTCTCACCCCCGCCCATCCACTGGGGATCCACCTGACGCGACAGCATCGCCTCCGCCGGCCGGGCGATGTCGACCAAGGCCACACCCGCCGCTCCATCGGCAACCGCCACCCAATCCCCGGCACACGCCACCTGATGCGCGCTGCCGGGTGTGTCCACCTGCGCCACCAGGGTGGGCGCGAGGCCGTTGAACACATTGAGAACGCCCACCCCGACACCCCCGAGCGCGACGATCGCACGATTGTCGAAGGCGCACACGTCGAGCGCCGCGCCCGGCAAGGGCAGGGACGCCACCACTCCCGTCGCCACCGGCCGCCCATCAAGGGGGTCGGTCTGGTTGCGGAGTTCGACCCCGTCCGGGATCCCGTCGCCGTCGGAGTCGGGATTCGCGAGATCAGTGCCAACGACAAACTCAGCTTCATCGCCAAGACCGTCTCCGTCGGTATCCGTGAACCCTTCACCCTCAAGCGGAAGCAGAATCGGAACAGGCAGATCGGGTCCACGCTCCTTCAGATTGCGGAAGGAACGGCCGAAGCGACCCTCTCGCCGATCATAAAACCAGACGCTTTCAACGGAAGCCCCTACTGGTTCGGCGAGCAATACTTGGCAATGCGACCGTGTCTTCCCGCGCACGATTGTAAGCCTATCCCCGGTCCAGATTCGTGCGGCAAAATCGATGGGATAGGACGGCAGGAAGGTCCGAGGCTCGCCAGTCTGATAGAGGGCCTCCTCTTCCCGAAGTCGAATCCCAAAAAGGAAATCGGACAAGGGCACTCCCGCGATCATGCGGGCCTGTGCTAGCAGCCCGTTGATTGCAGAACGCTCGGCCTCAGTCAGTGACCTTTCGCCCGCCAATTGCTCGATCCGAGCTGCGGACTGGATCAGATCCACGACCTGGAACTCCTCTTCGTCCAGCAGCGGAAGCGCATTGCGTGCATTTGGAGCACAATCCGACTCTGCACACTGCGTGGCGCAGACGTACTTTCGTCCCTCAGTACAGATCAAGCCACAGATCAAGCCACAGGGAACTCCGAGCGACCCGGCTGTATACACCGCGCATACCCCCCCAACCCACACACATGTCCCCGCACAGACTGGCGCCGATACAAACCTGCACCCAATTACACACGCAGCATACCCTCCCGGGCTGCTACAGTTTGGAGGTATGTCGGTGAACCAATCGAGCAATCTGATCCACCCGTGCCAGCCCGGTTGGCGGATCCCATGACCAGGAAGGGTATCGACCCATCGCCCGTCCGGACTCACCACCATCTCCCCAGATCGTTCCCATTCCCCGACGTCATGATTGAAACTGACCAGTGATAGCCTTTCGCCGGGCTGCGCAAGCACACCGGTTGCCGGGTCAGGGAGGTTTGGAAAGCGGACACCCACCGGCCGATCGAAGTTCCCCGGTCCATCGGTCTGGACGGTGATCACCATCGGGAACTGCAATCCACCGGGTAGCGCCCCCGGAAGCCGATCCGGCGGGACCGGCGCGATCCCCACCCGGCCGCCGCGCACCCCCGAGTCGGACAACAACGCATTCGGCGGGATTCGCAGGGCCACGCCGGCGAGCTCAGGATGGGTGGCGAGCACGGAGGCCGGAAACCCGATCACGGTCTCTTCGGTCGCACTGACCGGTTTCAGCGAGTCCGCCGCGATCAATGGGAGGTAGATGTTCCCCGTCCGCTGCGCATGCGGTTCATCCCCGGCCAGATTGTCCTCCCGACCGGCCGCCGCCTCCCATGCCTTGCCGACAAAAGGATAGTAGGCGCCGTCCGGCCATTGGCTGCCCACCGCCGTCCGCCCGTCGACGTGCACGAAGAATCGTCCCGCCGGACAGTTCCGGAGCACGAAGTTGCCGTCGGCGTCCGTGGTCGCCCGAATCGATTCCTCGGCGCCATCCACCGTCACGGTCACCCGTTCCAAGGGACGGTTGATGGAATTGGTTCCCACCAGTTCGCTGGCGAAGACCCGGCCCCGGATCGCCGTCCCCGCCACGGGCGTGATCGTCAAGGTGTCGAACTCCAGATTCAGTCCGCCGCCCGGTCGACCGGCGCCGTCGCCGT
>CAZDYB010000612.1:0-3093 GCA_964509045.1 uncultured Akkermansia sp. | reverse complement strand
ACCCCCGAGGAACAGGCCCTCGCCCAGGCCTTCTTCACCGCCCAGGACGGTCTTCCACTCCTGTCCCGGACCGCGGATGCCTGGACCTACGGAGTCGGACGATTCGATCCCGCCACTTCAGCCGTCGCTGACTTCAGATCCTTCTCCAACTTCCGCGACAACCGATGGCAAATGGGACGGGAGTATCCGGCCAGGGACGGCGCCGGCTACGCGACCCTTCTGGCCCAGGGCGGGCATCCTGGACCCGATGCCAACCACTCGGTCATCCGTCGTTGGTATCCCAAGGTCCCGGTCACTGTCCGATTGGACGGCGAACTCCATCACCCCTCGGGCGATGGCGACGGGATCCGTGTCCGTCTGGTTTCCAGCCGGACCGGTCTGATCTCCGAATGGTCCGCGTTCAACTCCCGCATTCCCACCACCGTCGACCGGATCGAGGTCGGCTCCGGTGAATGGCTCGATCTGGTCGTCGAGATGGGTGGATCCGACACCGCGGATTCCTTCAACTGGACGCCCATGTTCCGATCGCTCATCCCTCCGGCCGGCAACACGCATCCTCAACCCGCCACCGTCTGGGATGCCGCAAAGGACTTCAAGGGACCCTCCAGGCCGGTCGATCCGCTGGATGCCTGGGGCAAATACTCCCAGGTGCTCCTCTCGGCCAACGAGTTCGTTTTCATCGATTGAGCTCTGCGTCCGGCAAGGATCCTGCCATGCCGATTCCATCCCCAGACCGTCTCCAGCTCGAACGTGAGCTCTGGCAACGGATGCCCTGCGCCATCGCGGGAATCGATGAGGCAGGTAGAGGTCCCATCGCCGGTCCCGTCGTCGCTGCCGCACTCATCCTGCCACGCTTCTGGGCCGACCAGGGGGTGCCGACGGAATACCAGGCCCTCAACGACTCCAAAAAACTCTCCGCCCGGCGCCGTCAGGAGTTTCATGATCGGATCCGGTCCGATCCCCAACTGATCCACGCAATCGCCATCGTTTCACCCGAGATCATCGACGAGGTCAACATCCTCGCCGCCACTCACATCGCGATGAACCAGGCGCTCGCCGGACTTCCCTCTCCGGCTGGATTCGCCTTGGTCGATGGAACCCGGGTCCCCAGCCTGATCCTGGATCATCGATCTGTCGTCCGAGGCGACAGCCTCAGCTACTCCATTGCCGGAGCCAGCATCCTCGCCAAGGTCACCCGGGATCGGATCATGGAACAGGCCGACGAACGTCATCCCGGATACGGATTCGCCATCCACAAGGGGTACCCCACCCCCAACCACCTCACCGCTCTCCGTCGACTCGGCCCGTGCCCCATCCATCGGATGACCTTTGCCCCGGTGCGCGACCCTCAACCCGCCCTGTTTCCGTGATCATTTCCTGGCTCAGGCGCCGGCTTGCTGCCAAACCGGACCTCCCCATCCACCTCCAACGGGGACAACTCGGTGAACAGGTGGCACGCCAGCATCTGGAATCGGCCGGACTGCGCTTCCTCACCGCCAATTATCGGGGTGGTGGCGGGGAGATCGATCTCGTTTTCGAAGATGCCCAGTGTCTCGCCTTCGTTGAAGTGAAGACCCGGACCGTCGGCCAGTGGCTGCGACCCGCCGCCGCAGTCAACCGACGCAAACGACGCCTCATCTCCCAGGCCGTCCTTCACTATCTCCGCTCCATCAACAAACCCCCGGTTCGCGTCCGCATCGATATCGTCGAAGTGATCCTGGCCAACAACCAGGTGTCCGAGATCCGACATCTGCCCAACGCCTTCCCCCTTCACGAAGACCGTCAGGGCCAGTTCTGAGCCAGATTCTGAGCCACCGTGTGCGCAATCGGCCCCGGCCATCGTTTCCCATTCCAACAACGGAAATCGTCGACACCTCATCACGAACGCAAAAAAGGGAGGGAGCATCCGCTCCCTCCCCGATCACCGACACCCCTTCAACTCGCGCCGGTGGGCTCACTCGGCAAACTGGAGCGCCTCTTTGCCCTTCTTCAACCGCTCCCGAAGCTTTCGCAACGCCCCCGCCTCCAACTGGCGGATCCGTTCCCGGGTCAACCCGAAATCCGTCCCAATCTCTTCCAACGTCCGAGGATCCCCCCCATGCAATGCGAATCGCTGAGACAGGATCCGCTGTTCCCGCTCATTCAGGGTACCCACCAATTCCCGAACCAACTCGGCATTGGTCTCATCCGAAACTCCCATCCACGGCATCGCTGCATTCTCGTCCGCAATCACGTCAGCCACCCGACCCGACTCGGGATCATTGCCGATCGGGGCGTCCAGTGAAGTTGCCCCCACCGCCGCCGCCTCACGCCACCGCTGGATATCTCCCACGTCCACACCCATCTCCGCCGCCAACTCCAACTCGGTCGGCATCCGACCCAGAAGCGACTCCATCCGGTTCTCCGCCTTCCTCATCCGCGCCAACTCCTGGACAATGTGAATCGGCAATCGGATGGACTTGGACTGATTGGACAGCGCCCGCTTGATCGACTGTTTGATCCACCAGGCCGCATACGTGCTCAGCTTCGCGCCTTTCGTCGGATCAAACCGCTCCACCGCCCGCATCAAGCCGATGTTGCCCTCATTGATCAGGTCGAGCAGCGGCAGACCGTAGTCCTCATACTCCCGGGCAATCTTCACCACCAGGCGCAGGTTCGCCTTGATCATGTGTTCCCGTGCCGCCTCATCCCCGGCCTGAATCCGATTGGCCAGCACCACCTCCTCCGCCGGGGTCAACAGCGGGGTCTCCACCGCTTCACGCAGATAAAGCCGGAAGGAGGTGTTCTCATCCCACAATCCCCTTCCTGGACGCTCGTCCGCCACCTTGACTGGATCCGCACGACGAACCGCCACTGCTACCCTGGACTCTTCCGGCATCACGACTGTCTCAACCGGAACCCGTCGCGCCGTGGCCAACTCGGCGAGGGGGATCTGAACCTCGATCGGCCCGGTCTCCATATTGATTTCAGAGACTTTCACCGACCCCACCGTCCTCCGCCGCTCCGTACTCCGTCGCTGTGTCGAGCGAACGGAGGCCCGTGGGCGACCTGCCAACCGGCTGGAGTGTTTCGCTCCTGGAGAACGCGATCGAG
>CAZDYB010000611.1:0-3101 GCA_964509045.1 uncultured Akkermansia sp. | reverse complement strand
GTGGTCGATCCCCTGGCATTCATGAAATCAAGAATCATTCCCGTGTGGGCGGCCTTGTGCCTGCTGGCCGCCCCGTCCGGCGTCGTGTGCGCCCAGGACACGACGAAACCCGCTGCTGCGGTGGCGAACCTTCTGCCGGACGACGCGGATGCGGCGTGGGCGGAGGTGCAGAAGGCGTTGAATCCACCGACGCCTCCGAAGGAGTGGAACGAGAAACGGCCCACGGAAGAGGAGATCGGGAAGTTCAAGGTGGAGATGGGCAAGGCGGCCGGGGTTGCGGCGGACAAGGCGAAGGAGTTTCACACCCGGTTTCCGTCGCATGCCCAGGCGGGCGCGGCGAAGGATCATGAACGGCGGATGCTGGCGGCGGCGGTGAACCTGGGGGCGACGGACCGTGCGGAAGCGTTGAAGGCGGCGGGCGGTGCGCCGGAGTCGAGGGCTGAGGCGGGACCCCAGGACGAGTTGATGAAGAAGCTTCAGGAAGCGGCGGGGGCTGCCATGAAGAAACAGTCGGAGGGATTGCCCGCGGTGTTCGGGGAATTCGAACGGAGCATCCGTGCGTTGCAGAAGGATTTCCCGGATCGGCCGGAGATCTATGCCGCGCTGTTGGAAGTGTGTGAAGGATTGCCGGCGGAAAAGGCCCTGGCCATCGCCAAGGAGATCGAGGAGGCCAAGACCGAGCCGTCCCTGAAGCAACAGGCGGCGGGGATCCGCAAGAAGTATGAGCGGCTGGGTAAACCGCTTCCCATCCGGTTCACCGCGCTGGATGGCCGCGCGATTGATCTGACGGCGATGAAGGGGAAGGTGGTGTTGGTGGATTTCTGGGCCACCTGGTGTGGCCCGTGCATCCGCGAGATCCCGACGGTCAAGGCCGCGTATGAGAAGCTCCATCCCAAGGGATTCGAGATCGTGGGAATCAGCTTCGATGAAGACAAGGCGGCCCTGGAAAAGTTCGTGAAGGAGAAGGAGATGCCGTGGGCTCAGTACTTTGACGGCAAGGGCTGGGGCAACCAGTACGGCGCGGACTTCGGCATCGCGTCCATCCCGGCCATGTGGTTGATCGACAAGCAGGGCAACCTGCGTGACTTCAACGCCCGCGAGGACCTGGTCGGGAAGGTCGAGAAGTTGTTGGCGGAGAAGTAGGCGCCTTCGCCGGCGTTGCAGGTTTTGTCCCCGGTCCCGGCTTCGGCTGGGCCGGGTTTTTTGCGGTCGGCGCGGGAGTTCCGGGTGCGCGGGTCTGGGGACGGCCGGGATGGACCTGGGTGGCTGGACCGGGTGCGGTCACCGGGGTTGCACCGGGCGCAAGCATGACCTGATTCCTCCCGAACCCGAAGGCCTCGGAGAAGCCTTCGCGCGAGGCGCGGATCCGGACCGGTTTCCGGGTGAACGGATCCTGATAGGTCATCTCCACGGCACGCAGGCCGAGGCCGGCGGGATGATGACGTCCGTAGAGGATGTCGCCGGTGACGGGGCAACCGGCGGCGAGCAGGTGCAACCGGATCTGGTGGGTGCGTCCGCTGAGCGGGCGGGCTTCGACCAGGGCGTGGGTGCCGCGGGTGCCCAGGACCTTGAACAGCGTGGAGGCTTCCTTGCCTTCGACCGGATCGACCTGATGCTGCCCGGGATAGCCGGGTATGGGACCGAGAGGCAGGTCACAACGCCATTCGGTCTGCTGCGGGATGCCATCGGTGATGGCGAGGTAGACCTTGCCGATGTTGCGGGAGGCGAAGAGGCGGGTGAAGGGGGGGATGACACCGGGGCTTTTTGCCATGAGGAGGATGCCGGTGGTGGGGGCATCGAGACGGTGGATGAAGCGGATGTACTTCAGGTTGCGGCAACGCGCCCACCATTCACCGGCATCGATTCCGGCGGTGAGCCCGAGGTGCAGGTTCCGGCGGGCGTGTTCTTCATCTTCGGGCCCGAGCATCCAGCCGGCTGGCTTGTCGATGGCGAGGACGCTGCGGTCTTCGTAAAGGATCGATACCGGGATCCCACCGGGAAGTTCAACGAAATCGGTTTTGGCCATGGTGACGGGTGCGGGGTTGCCGGAGGGGACTCAGGAGCGGAGTGCGGACACCGTGGCGGCCAGGCTGGCGGCATCGGAGACCTGAAGGACGGTGACGGACTTGTCGATGCGGCGGAGGAAGCCGGTGAGGGCGGTGCCGGGGCCGAGTTCGATGAACCGGGTGAAGCCCTGGGCGATGAGGGCGCGCATGGATTCCTCCCAGCGGACGGAACCGGTCACCTGCTCGACCAAGAGGCGGGTGATGTCGGCGGGTTCGCCATGGGCGGCTGCGGTGACGTTGCCGATGACGGGGATCAACGGGGTGGCGAGGGGGATGCGGGCGAGTTCGGCGGCGAGCTTGGGTTGGGCGGATGCCATGAGTGGGGAATGATAGGCACCGGCGACGGGGAGTGGGATGGCCTTGCGGGCGCCGCGAGTCCTGGCGAGGTCGATGGCCTGGGGGATGCGGTCGGCCTCCCCGGAGATGACGATCTGGCCGGGGCAATTGAGGTTGGCGAGGGTGACGCCCGTGGCGGCGCAGACTTCGCGGGTGGTGGGTTCATCGAGGCCGATGATGGCGGCCATGGCACCACGGGTGGTGTCGCAGGCTTCCTGCATGAAACGGCCGCGCAACCGGACGACGCGGAGTCCGTCCTCGAAGGTCATGCTGCCGGCGGCGGCGAGGGCGGTGAATTCGCCGAGGGACAATCCGGCTGTCGCCTCAAAGGTCAGTCCGGGCAGTTCGCCCTTGAGCAGGGTCAACGCGATCCAACTGACCAGGTAAATGCCCGGCTGCGCATTTTCCGTCCGGGTGAGTTCCGATTCCGGGCCTTCAAAACAGATGCGGGCGAGGTCGTATCCCAGGATCTCCCCGGCGCGGTCGCACAGGGCGCGGGCGGCGGGAAAGAGTTCGGCGAGATCGCGCCCCATGCCCACCACCTGGGCGCCCTGTCCGGCAAACAACAATGCGGTCTTGTCCATTGCAGACAGGGAGATAAGCACAACCGGGGCCTGCATGAACAGCGCCCAGTCGATGGTGTGGGAGTGCCGGACGGTTGACCGGTCTGGTTGGGCGTGATGCCCTTGGGGATGGCCA
>CAZDYB010000610.1:0-3113 GCA_964509045.1 uncultured Akkermansia sp. | reverse complement strand
CCAACAGTCCCGCCAGGATCGCAATGATCGCAATCACCACCAGCAACTCGATCAGGGTGAATCCCTGCCGGCCTCCCATCCTTTCCCCTCCGGCTGAAGCTCTCATGACTGGCCGCAAGCGAATCATGTGCCGATCCCGTTGACCAGTCCCGCCAACAGCTCCCGCACCCCCATAGTCCCGCACTCAGACATCTCCGCTCCATCTCAGGCCGCACCAGCCATCGATCCACCCATCCACCTCCCCACACCGCATATCGAATCCGATCCGTCACCCGGATTCCACCCCACCGCATCCATCTCCAATCGCATCGCCGGCGGCGTCAACCGCGCCAGATTGGCCGGATCCGAAAAGAATCCGAAAACCTCCGGAATCGACCTTTCAACCAGCGCTTCCCGACAAAACGCCCGAATCCTCATCCCTCGCCCTACTGCCAACCTCCCCGCACCGCTGCCGCCCGGTGTTCCCCAGACTTGCCCCTTGCCCGGCGTTTCCCGCACAGGAACCCTCGGACCACATGCCGCTGCCTTACAAGGTCGCCACCCTCCTCTACGCCTTCAATCCCGCCGACGAAGTCCTCCTTCTCCATCGCGCCCAGGAACCCAATCGGGGCCTCTGGAGTCCCTGCGGCGGGAAACTCCAGCAGGAATCCGGCGAATCACCCCACGCCTGCGCGTGTCGCGAGGCTCAGGAGGAACTCGGACTCGAACTCCAACCCTCTGATCTCCACCTGACCGCGGTGGTCAGCGAACACGGTTATCTCGGGCAGGCCCACTGGCTCATGTTCCTCTTCGAGATCAAAAAGCGCCTGCTCTCGCTCCCTCCACCCCATCGCGAGGGCTCGTTTCGCTTCATCCCTCAGGATCAGATCCTCTCCCTCGAAATTCCACAGACCGATCGATCCCACATCTGGCCACTGTTCTGGCAACATCGCGGCGGCTTTTTTGCCGCCCATTGTCATTGTCGCGATCCGCATTCGTTCGAATGGTCCGTGCTCGAATCCCGCCCCTCAGTCCCGCTCCCATGATCCCAAATCCCGATCCCGATCCCGATCCCGATCCCGTCATCGAACCCGACGCCATCCTGCCCGGCGCCGATCCCATCATCGACCTGGTATCAGACACCCATTTCATGGGCGAAGCTCTCCGTCAGGCCGTCCGCGCCTACCAGGACGATGAGGTGCCGGTCGGTTGCGTCATTGTCCGGAACCACAGGATCATCGCACGGGCGTCCAATCAGGTGGAACGTCTGAAGGACGCCACCGCCCACGCCGAGATGCTCGCCCTCACCCAGGCCCAGGAAGTCACCGGCGACTGGCGCCTCACCGACTGCACCCTCTATGTCACCAAGGAACCTTGCCCCATGTGCGCCGGTGCCATTGTCCACACCCGGTGCCAACGCGTGGTCTTCGGGGCAGGCGATGCCAGGAGCGGCGCAGCCGGTGGGGCGATGAACCTGTTGCAGTTTCCCACCTTGAACCACCGCTGCGCCATCACCCCCGGAATCCGGGAATCCGAGTGCCGACAACTTCTCAGGACTTTCTTCGCCGAACAACGTGCCCGGAAGGAGTCCGGCGGCTGAACGCCCGCGCCCGCTCAACTGACCATCAGCATCGAAACCTTTTCGCCCGCTTCATTCCGCGCCAGGCCCTGCGCACGCGGGTCGTTCACCCGCTTGCCGTCCACCAGGAACTGATAGTGGTGTCCTCCATGCCCCAACGACACCGCCAGATGCCAGGATCCGTCCACATGCCGCTTCATCGGATGGGAAGTCAGATCCCAGTCGTTGAAGTCGCCCGAGAGATAAACCTCCTTCGCATCGGGTGCGATGCAGATGAAGTTGACGGGCTTGAGGGTGGCGCGCGCCTGGAGGCGCTGAAGCGGCGAGTTCGAAGGACGCAATCCATGCATGAGGCTGACCTTGGTTGACATGCTGTTTCGACAGGCCCGGTCGTGAATCCTCACCCGGGCGGATACGGGCCGTAAAAAGCCAGAGCCATGCCAGAGCGCAAGCGTAACCTCCTGTCATTACAGAAAAATGTGGGCTCCATCCCTCATCCGGGGTTCCATCCAGCCCAGACTCCGACCCAACCCCTCATCCAGCTTGCCGCTTGCCGCATCTCCCACCATGGGACCATGCTCAACCGTCTCCCACACGTCAGCGGCCACCGCAGATCCCTGCCATGACTTTCCCAATCTCCCCTCTTCGGCGCCCTTCCGCTTTCACCCTGATCGAACTCCTCGTCGTCATCGCCATCATCGCCATCCTGGCCGGCATGCTCCTGCCCGCCCTCGCCAAGTCCAAGACCAAGGCCCAGGGCATCGCCTGCCTCAACAATCTCAAGCAACTGAACCTCGCCTGGTACATGTACGCCGATGACAACAACGACCGCCTCGTACCCAATGGGACCGGTGGTCAGATC
The DNA here is from genome assembly GCA_964509045.1 of uncultured Akkermansia sp. Classification (GTDB taxonomy): domain Bacteria; phylum Verrucomicrobiota; class Verrucomicrobiia; order Limisphaerales; family UBA9464; genus UBA6176. The sequence continues at coordinate 693 of CAZDYB010000610.1, read as the reverse complement.
GGTTGGGTCGAAGGCTGGCTCCCTACCCCCCAGGACGCCACCAACGTCAACCTTCTCCGCTCCCCAAGGGGCATGCTCTGGAACTACAACAAGTCCCTCGGAATCTACAAATGTCCCGCCGACATCAGCACGGCACGCATCGGCACACGCAACATCCCACGCGTCCGTTCCGTCGCGATGAATGGCAACATGAATGGCGCCAGTTGGTACACCGACGAAATCCGGCTTTCCCACATCACCTTCCGCAAATCCACCGAGATCACCCGCCCTTCCCCATCCGAAGCCTTCGTCTTCCTCGACGAACATCCCGACGGAATCGATGACGGCTACTTCCTCGTCTTCGTCAACCGCCGCCATCTGTGGGGCAACATGCCCGCCAATTACCATAACGGTGCCTGTGGCTTCTCCTTCGCCGATGGACATGCCGAGATCCGCAAGTGGGTCGATCCGGACACCCTCGCCAGAAAGTTCGTCCCCAATCCTCGCGGCCCACGTGACGTCCCCTGGATCCAACTCCGCACCACCGCACCCATCAATCCCGCCTCCCCCTGGCCGCTCTGAGCGAAAGCCTCGTCGCATTGGCCCCTCGCTGGAGCGGTGACAGCCTGTCGCCGGTAACGCGTCGGTGGCAAAAGGCGCCGTGGAATGGCAACAAACCGTTGTCACCCGTCCAAACCCACATCACAGCCTGCC
>CAZDYB010000609.1:0-3139 GCA_964509045.1 uncultured Akkermansia sp. | reverse complement strand
TGGCCGGATCCCAATGTGGGACGCATTGAATCGGATCGGCGTGAACAGGCCCACGATGTGTTGTGGAAAGCCTATGAACCCCGGTGGCCGAAGAGTGCGGATGGCCAATGGTATTGGAAGGGCGACACCAGCAGTGACGAACTCGACGGGCATTATTTCTTCTATCCGCTGTACTATGATCTCGTCGCGGACTCCGAAGAAGAGAAGCTCCGGGTCCGTGAAGTGGTGAAGGATCTTACCGATCATCTGGTGAATCACGCGTTCAGTCTGGTGGATGTCGATGGCAAGGTGACCCGCTGGGGTGTCTATGGACCGCAGGATCTGAATCGGAACCAATATTGGTGGGTGGAACGCGGACTGAACTCCCTCAGCATGCTCAGTTACCTCGCCGTCACCGCCCATGTGACCGGTGACAATCGTTATCACGACATCGCACAGGAACTGGTGGAAAAGCATGGCTATGCCCAGAACCTGATGTTTCCCAAGGTGCAACAGGGATTTGGCTCCGGGAACCAGTCGGACGACGAGATGGCGTTCATGTGTTTCTACAACCTGATCCGTTACGGGAAGGACAAGGGTGTGGAGGATCGGGTGCGGTATTCGTTCTTCCAGTACTGGGCCAACGATCAACCGGAGTTGAACCCGTTCTTTCACTTCGCCTACGCCGGTCAGAACCTCGGCCGGTCCATCACCAACGGTTGGGGCGTCTTCCCCGTGAGTCCCTGGGAAGGGTGGTTGGAGGATTCACGTGATGCCCTGTACGGACTGCCACTGGATCGGTTGAACTGGGGGCACAGCAACAGTCATCGACTGGATGTCGTGCGTCTGGCCCGGTTGCAATCCCGCGATCTCTATGAGGCGGATCGCGCCGCGCGCGGGCATCGGATCAATGGCAAGGTGGTTCCGGTGGAGAACCGGCATTTCAATCATTGGAACACCGATCCCTGGCACCTGGACTATGGCGGTGATGGCAATGAACTGGGTGCCGGCACCGTCTTTCTCCTGCCCTATTACATGGGGTTATACCACGGCTATATCGAGAAGCCGTGATGACACGGTTTGGAAATGTGCAAACCCGTGCACCGAAGGCTCACAGGTTCATGAACCACGAAATGCACGAACCACACGAAAGGGAGCACGGATTCCCGGGTGGATACGGGACCTGAAGCTGGTGGGCTGGTCTCTCGACCGATGATCCTGGTTTGCGATATCGGCCTGATCGGCACCGTCAATTCCTGTCTCGAGATCGAGATCGGTGGATTGGGCCACCTTGGTTGTCACGGCGACACACTCAATCGGGCGCGCGCCTGTTCGATCACGAAATCGACGAGTTCCTGGGAGTGGAAGAATCCCTCGTACATGTTGTGGCCCTGGCCTGGCAACACGATGAGTCGCGCCAGTGATTCCACCCCGGCATTCCGATACGCGCGGACCAACGCCGCGGAATTTTCCTGAAGCGGGACAACCGTATCGACATCGCCATGGATGAGGAATGCCGGGACCCGGGCATGCGCCAGGGTGGCTATCCGGGCCACGGGATTCAGTTCGGCAAGACGTGAGGAGAACGTCTCCGGTGTCAGCCCGTAGGCGGAGGCCGCCGGGACAAGTCCGGGATAGGTGGTGAGATCGAAGACCGGATAGATCCCGGCAAGGCCGGCGACCCGATGGGGTCGCGCAATGGCCCAACTGGTCACATGCAATCCCCCACGGCTGCGTCCGAGCAGACAGGGACGTTCGGCAAAACCCGCCTTCACCAGGGTGGCATGAAGGGCGTCGAAGGCTGCATGGCCGGCGGGACTTCCCTGGGTTTCCCCGGCATCCACGCCGGCCACCGCAATGCCTGCGGCAAGGAACTGTTCGTGCATCCACCGCTCGGCTTCATCCGGATGCCCCGGCAACGTGGGGCCATAGAGGATCCACGGCTGCGGAACTGTCCGCAGGGGTTCGGGCGGAAGAAAGACGAAGGCCGGACGTCCCGCGGCGGTGAGTTGGACGGTGTTGGACAGTCGCAACGGCGGCCAGTTGGGTCGTACGCCGGCCGATGCGGCATCGACCGGAGTCGGCAAGGGTCGATCCACCCGATCCCGGAAGCCGGCCCATCGATGGAATGTGATGTAATTGGCATCGTGACTTCCATGGGCACCGCCGTGGTCGTCGTCGGAGGCCGTCCGCACCGCGGCCACGAGGTCGTCTCCGTCGAACTGCCAGTCGGCGTATTGGAAACCGTGATCGTCCCGATCGGGATGCTGGAGGAGCAGGCTTCGGACCTCCCATTGGATCAGGTCGGATGAATGGACCAGGGCGAGGGTGTTGCGGGTGCGCTCGACATTGCCGCCGCGTTGATCCGGAGGGATGAAATTGGAAAGGCTCCAGTAGCCGTTGCCGCGCGGATCCTGTCGGATGGTGAACTTCTTGCATCCGCCTGGAAACCGGATGAAGCCGGAGGCGGGATCGAATGTGGCCCGGGAGCCGTCGGGGGAGATGTGGATCACCGCAGAGCGTTCATCCGGATCCCGGACATCGGCGCGCAGGATGTTGACCAACCGACCGTCGGGAGCCACGACGGCATTGCCTTCCAGCCATCCCCCGAAGCGACCGTCGAGCCAGCCGGGATCACGACCCAGCCGATTGCTGGCAATCCAGTTGGTCGCGATCAACAGGTCGGCGTCGACGGGTGCCGAGAGCATGAACGAACGGAAGTTGCTCCCCCAACCGCCGGGACCCATGACGTCCTCAAAGGCGCGCCACAACCGGCCGTGGTGCTCGATCACCGGCATGGGCGCGCAGTGGTACCGAGCATCGTTCCGCAGCAGGCCGGATTGGGCTTCCCGTGGTTCGCTCCAGCTGCGCCCGCTGTCAGTGGATCGACGGATCACGAGGTCGCCGTCCTGCCGGGCGGTGCCGAAGAGGTAAAGGGCGTCGCGATGGAAGAAGAGCGAGGACCAGAAGGCGCCGCGGATCTCGGATCGCCGTTGCCAGGTGAGACCGTTGTCGCCCGACGCATGGACGTGGACCCGGTCGGAAGTGCTGCCGGGCCCGAAGAAGTCGTGGGACACCAGCCAGACACCGTCGGGAAGGCGGACGATGCTGGGTGAGCCCAGGTATTGTCGGGAGGCGGCAGGGGAATGCGCGACGACCA
>CAZDYB010000608.1:0-3141 GCA_964509045.1 uncultured Akkermansia sp. | reverse complement strand
CCGCCTCCATCCAAACCGAATCGATATCGCAGGATGGTTTGCTCACGCCCGTCCAACTGCTCCACAAACTCCCGGATCATCGCGTGGGACTGACGTTCACCCATCGACTCGTCCGCCGTCAGCATCGCCTCGTCCCGGACCCGCTCGGCAAAGGTCGCGTCGTCATCCTCTCCCATCGGCGCATCCAACGACGCCGTCCGCTGACTTGCCTCCAGCAACTCGGTCACCCGACGCCGCGTCATGCCCATCGCCTCCGCCACCTCGGCGTCGGTCGGTTCCCGTCCAAACTCTTCCCGCAACTGCAACGCCACCCGCTTGATCTTCGCGATCCGATCCACCAGATGCACCGGCACCCGGATCGTCCGCCCCTGGTTCGCAATCGCCCGCTTGATCGACTGCTTGATCCACCAGGCCGCATATGTGGAAAGCTTCGCACCCTTGGCCGGATCAAACCGCTGCACCGCCCGCATCAAACCCATGTTGCCCTCGTTGATCATGTCCAACAGCGGCAACCCCATCCCCTCGTAGTCATGCGCGATCTTTACCACCAACCGCAGGTTCGATCGGATCATCCGCTCCCGGGCCGCGGCATCCCCCTGCTGGATCAACGCCGCCAATTCCACCTCCTGCTCCACCGTCAACAACGGGGTCTCGCTGATCTCCCTCAGGTACATCCGCAGCGCAAAATCCCCGCCTGAACCCGCCCGGGCCACCGCCACCGACGGCACCTTGTCCACAGCCTCCCGCGGCACCTCCACCCGGGGCAGCACCGGAGCCGAAATCCGTTGGACCCGCGCCCCACTCCGCAGCCGTGTCCGGGCCGGAAGTGATCCGTGCGCCGGGGCCACGGTTCGATTCCGGAAACGACTCGGAAAACGGCTGGACGTCGATTTGGCAGTCATCGAATCCCTGGAAAGCAGGCTGCCTGCCATGCCCGGAACCAACCTTGAATTGGGCCGGAAACATGCCTACATCCAGCGCGATCCACCCATATCCCGGACAACCCGTCCCCAACGCCTTCGCCCATCGGGAAACCGATGCCCACAAGGCGGTCAATTCCTGCCCAGCCTACACCGCTCCCCACTCAACGCTTCCACGCTTCCAGGCTTCCCTCGCATCCCCAGCCTCCCCTCACGGTTTCACCAACCGAAAGAACCGATCCGCATCTTCCAGGGGAACCCGGACCCCAACCCGACCACCGCCGGATTCCACCGACTGTGTCACCGCACGCCATGGCCCGCCCGGAGCCATCCCTTCCTCCATCTGGAACCCCACCGCTGCCGCCGGCCAACTCAACCGGAGGTCGGTCTCGTTCAGTTCAAACTCCACCAACGGTTCCATCTGGGGTCGGACCAAACCGGTCATCTGTAGATCAAACCGGAGATCGCTGCTGGTCACCCCCGACTGATGCAGTTCCACCGCCAACAGGTTCGATCCCTTCAACAGGACTCCGGCATCAAGATCGGTTTCGTACATCCGAACCTCATCCGCTCCCCCCACCGCCGAGCTGGCCAGTGTGCCCGCATGGATCGCCCCCTCCGGCATGTTCGATCGGAACACCTCCCGCCCGTTGAGATACACCACCGCACCGTCGTCCCGGATCACCCCGAGCGTCACCGCCACCAGACTGGCCGGATCGGGCACCTCAAACCGATGCCGGAACCAGGTCGTGACATGTTTCGAAGAGGAGTTCGGCCCAAACCCAACCGTCGTCGCCAACCCAGCATCCCCATACCCCAACGGAGCCCGCCCGGTCACCCAGGCGGCGTCGATGAATCCCGACTGCGTCCAACCCGGCTGCAATACCCCGCGATCAAGATACCTCCACTCGGATCCCGATGGCACCACGGTGATCGCCTGCAGATCTCCCGGCAGCGCCGCCTCGAAATCCAGGTCCGACCGGTTCGCCTGCAGGTTGATCGGATTCACAAATCCCACCCGACTCAACAGCAATCCCTCGGCCTGCGCCCGCACCGTGATGTTTCCCCGGCTCAACCCAGGCAGGATGTATCGACCGTCACTGTCCGTGAACGCCTGGTGGGTGCCCGACACATACACCCGCACGTTCGGCACCGGCTCCCCATCGCGCAGGATCCGGCCCCCGATCCGAAGTGTCGTCGGGGTGCCCACCCGCACCAGCACCGATGCCGACCCGACTCCGCCGCGACGATCCGACACCACGCACCGGACCACCCGTTCACCCACCGAGGTGAAGGTCTTCGATGCCGTGGGTCCGTTGGTGCCAAACGTGCCATCGCCGAAGTCCCAGGCGTAGGCGAGTTGGGTGTCGTCGGGATCCGTTGCCACCACGCTGAAGTTCAAGAGCCGGTTGATGGGGGTCGAAGTCACCGGCGCTGACAACGTCACTTCGGGCGGTTGGTTCGAAGCCACATTCCCGCGATGGATCGCGACATCGAACCACACGGGATCGGTCCCACCCCGGGCGATGGGCGTGATGTGGACGCCAGCCAGGCGGTCGGAAAAGGTGCGACCCAGGACCAGCGGTGCATCGTCCTTCCCATTGGCCGACCCGGGCGTGGTGTCAAGCAGGAGCGAGGAGGTGTTGCCGGTCTCACCCCAACGCAGACTGATTCCCTCCCGCATCCAGGTGCTCGTGGTCCATTGCTGACGCACCTCGATCCAGTAGTTGGTCCGCAGATTGCGCCGCACCGTGAGGGCACGGACTGATGTCGGGGCATTGGTGCTGTCCATGGCAAACACCCGGTACACCCCGTTGGTCAGGACATTCCGCACCGACGTGTTCGGCAGCCAATCCAGGTAGTTCTTGTATCGGGTGTTGAAATGACGACGCCCCGCCACCGCCGAACCCATGGTATCGAAGATATCCCCGTACTCTTCCGACGCCCCGTTCCCCGTCACCGAGTTGCCGTCGGTGTCCCAGAAATTCGCATGATGCAGCCCGTAGTTGTGACCCAACTCATGGGCTATCACTCCCGCCGTCGAATCGAACGAGGCCCGGATCCAGGAGCCCGGCGATCCCACATAACCCAGCCCCGCCCAGCCAAAACCGGGTACCGACCCGAAACAGATGAGGTCAAAGGAATAGTTGGACAGGACAAACCCCGCCGCTGCGGCTGCCGACCGCGCCGCATCCCGCAATTCAACCGGGTCCCGCGCCCC
>CAZDYB010000607.1:0-3158 GCA_964509045.1 uncultured Akkermansia sp. | reverse complement strand
CACCCTCGATCCGTCCGCATGACTGTCCGGTGCAGCAGTCCGGGACATTCCATGACCTTCCCGCGACGACACCTTCGTCGACTGTATGGGACTGACCCCATTGCCCCCTACCGCAGGAACAGGGTCACGACGGTCGCCAGGCATCCGTAGAGCAACATCGGCCCCACGGTCTTCTTGAGGATCTGACCCTCCACGTTGCCCAACCCAAGCACCGAACAGACGGCCACGATGTTGTGGATGGCCACCATGTTGCCCATCGCACCACCCACCGACTGCAAGGCCAGGATGGTCGTCCGGTCCAGTCGCATCTGCGTGGCGATGGAGTCTTGAATCGGGCCAAAGGTGAGATTCGAAATGGTGCACGAGCCCGCAAAGAACGAGCCCAGCGCACCCAGATACGCCGCCAGGTATTGCCACCAGCCGCCGGTCGCCGCCGCCAGCGAATGACCGATCAGCATCACGGCCGATCGATCGTCTCCCACCATCAACAGACGGACAAAGACCAGGGCGCCGAACAGGGCCGGTACGGGATTGCGCATCCGCTCGACCGACCCGCTCCAGACTTTCCGCGCGATTCCCGCCGGCGCGGCAAAGACACGCCAGGACACCACCGAGATCAGGACAAACGGGATCAATGAAGGCACATAGAGAAGCTGGTGCGTCCAGTCTGTGTCCGTGCCAAAGATGCCGCGCAGGTTCAACACCAGGGCCCCGCTGATCGACATGCTCCCCAGACTCCCCAGGGGAGAATCCCAGGCCGGCGCCGCCGTCGTCAGCATCCCACGCAGGCCAAGCGCAGGAATCCGCGTCACCAGCAACACCAGCACCGTCGCCCAGAGCGGAAACAACGCCCGGACCACCTCTCCGGCCGTGGGTGCCTCGCCAACCTCTTCCCCCGCCTCTTCCCCCCGGACCAGTCCAATGCCACGACGCGCCAGCCAGACGGTGAGCATCAGCCCGATCATTCCTCCGGCGACCGACGGGAACTCATCATCCACCAACGCCAGCAGGAACATCGGCACCACACTCGCGGCCAGCGCCAGGTAGATGAAGACGAGGTTGCGTCGGATCTCCTGCCAGCTCACCAGAAGGCGGAAGGCCAACAACGGAACGACACAGGCGGCGGCACTGTGGAAGAGCGCGGTCTTCCACGCCACCGCACGCAGCTCCCCCGCGCTCAATCCGAGTTGCCCAAATCCAAACCACGTCGGCGTCCCCACCGCGCCAAACGATACCGGCACGCTGTTCAGGATCAGGCAGGCCATCGCCACGCGCAGCGGCGCAAAACCAAGTCCAACCAGCAGCGGTCCCGCCAGCGCGGCAGGCGTGCCAAAGCCACTCGCTCCCTCGATCAGGAACTGAAATGACCACCCGATGATGACCACCTGCGCCACACGGTTCCTCGACAGGTGATTGAGCCAGCGACGGATCGTCTCCATCGCTCCGCAATGCTCCATCGTGAGGAAGAAGAAGATCGCACCCCACACGATGAGGATCGGTGTCAACGCCACCAGCAGTCCCGCAACCACCGAGGCGTTCACCAGATTCGCATCCGTCCCGAACCAGACGAGCCGGATGCCATACGCCACCACTGCCGCAAGCGGAAGCGCCTTCGCGGATGGCATCGGCTCCTTCTTCGTCATCCAATGGATGAGCAGAAGGATCGGCCCCGCCGCAAGCATCAGATCGGCGATGGACATCCTACCTGGCCGACCGCCGGAGCAGCCCTCCCCTTACACTCACCTTGTACCGCATCACACCCACTCTTCCCCCTCGCCATTCCCCGAAGGAAGCCCGGATTTGGCCCGGGCAACCCGGGTCCTGTGTCTAGTCCGACTCCACCTCCAGCACCCGTCCATCCGGTGCCACCTCAACCTCCACTTCGCCGCCCTTCGACAGCCGGACCGTTCCCTCATAGACGACCGAACCATCCGACTCCGTCTCCCGCTCAATCTCCCCGATCACTCCGCCAGCCTTGAACGCCTCCGCCAACAAGGCCGCCTGGACCGGAGCCGGACAATCCTCCAGCAGGACCGGCACCTCCGACTCCGACCCCTCGGACCTCGTCGAATGTCCAACCGAAGCGCATCCCGCGAGGGCGAATGCCATCAGCACCACCAATGGTCCCCGGATTCCACACAACATCGCCCCACAAGCACTGCCGTTGAAGTTCATCATGCGAAGGCCAACCTGTCCGCGGATGTCCCCCGGTCAAGGACTCAGCCAACACCTGAGGATAACCGCGCAAGGTTTTTATGATGATGAATTGGCGGGTTGGCTGGCGGATTCGAGGATGTCAGCCAGTGGGGATTTGCGCCGGGCGAGCTGAGCTTCGTAGAGGGAATTGTCGTAGGGAGTTCGGCTCTGCCAGCATTTCCAGAGGATCCGCACCCATTTGAATGCCAGGGCGCGAAGGATCGCCGCATGGCGTTTGCCCTTGGCTTTCATGCGTTGGTAGTACGCTTTGGCCCAAGCGCAGTAGACAACGGTCTGGCCGGCCCATTCCACCAGGCTCTGGCGAAGAAAGGTCGGTGCGTTCCAGCGCCAGTGGGTCCACAAGGCTCCACCGCTCTTTTCACGGACCGGTGCCAGACCTGAGTATTTCTGAAAGCTCTCTGGATCTGGATAACGCCCCCTGTCGGCTCCCAAGGCGACCAGCAAGCGGGGCGCCATCACCGGGCCGGCGCCAGGCAGCGAGCGGAAGATGACCGCATCCGGATGCTCCTTGAGCTTCGCGGCAATGGCTTCATCAAACTCGGCCACGTGGCTTTGCAAGGTGCGGATCAAGTCGACCAGTGCCTTTGCCTGCATTGCAGCCACCGTGTTCACGGACTCATCAGTGGTCAGAAGGCGGGCTTTGGCGATCAGATCCAGGCGCTTCTGGATGACCTCAGGGCGGCGAACGTTATGGGCGTTGTAGAAGGCGCGCACGGTGGCCGGGCGGGCTTTCTTGAGGGAGAGGAGGTCTGGCCATTCGGTCAGGAAATCCAACGCCTGGGGAGAGGTCAGTTGTTCGCCCAGCAGGAGGAGAGCTTGGGGATAGGACTTCTTGAGACAGGCAATGAGTCGGTTAACAAGCTGGGTGCGCTGATCTACCAAGCTACGGCGTGCTTCGCAAAGATTGGCGAGCAGCTGGGTCGACGGATCCTGGCGATCCA
>CAZDYB010000606.1:1883-3159 GCA_964509045.1 uncultured Akkermansia sp. | reverse complement strand
CCCTCGCCATCGTCCTCCTTGCCTTCCTCCTCACCCGGAATCTGGCGCCCTGGATCCACATGTGGTCGCTGGGCCTCGCAATCGCTTGTGCCGGCAAGATCCTCACCTTGACCGAACCCCACACCCATCCGTGCACCCGCACCCCAACCCTCCGATACGTCGCCTACCTGTTCTGGCCCGGCATGTCCCCTGCCCCATTCCTGGGCGCACAACCTTCCGATCGTCCTCGATCGGACGAATGGGCTGGACCAACCGCCAAACTGTGTGTCGGCCTGATTCTCACCCAGGTCCTGCGTCCCGCCCTCGAACCCACACAACCCATTCCTGCCGGATGGGCCGGGATGATCGGAATCGTGCTGACCCTCCACTTTGGCCTCTTCCATCTCCAATCCCTCTACCTGCGTCACCACGGCATCGACGCCCAGCCCATCATGGATCGACCGCTGATGTCCCGGAGCCTGGGGGAACTGTGGGGACGCCGATGGAACCGCGCCTTCAGTGAACCCGCCTTCCGTCTGATCTTTCGTCCCCTGGTCCGACGCTTCGGACTTGCGACGGCCACCCTGGCCACCTTCCTCGTCTCCGGCCTCATGCATGAACTGGTCATCACCGTGCCGGCAGGCGGAGCCTACGGATGGCCAACCGCCTACTTCCTGTTCCAAGGCATGACAGTTCTTTTCCAACGGACGCATTGGGCGCAGTCCCTCCGAATCGGGTCCGGTATCGGCGGTCGCCTGTTCACTCTCCTCGTGGCCGCTGCGCCTGTTCCCATCCTTTTCCCACCGGTCTTCATCGAACGCGTCGCCCTCCCGTTCCTGCGCGTCGTCACCCTCCCGACCCCCTTCGCATGAAACTCGAACTCCTCCTCCAATTCGCCGGAGTCCTTCAGATCCTCCTGCTCACCGCCGGCGTCACCATGACCCGGGTCGTCGACCTCCGGCGGCACATCGCAATCCTGCCGGTGTTCCATCGTCAACTTTTCTGGACCTACCTCGGATTCATCGGGTTCACCCTCTTCTCGCTGGGGCTCCTGACCTACCTTCATGCACCTGAACTCTCCCACAGCCGGGGGCTGGCCCGCGGATTCAACCTCTTCGTCTGCGTGTTCTGGACAGCACGCCTGGTGGTTCAGTTCCTCGTGTTCGACCTTCGCCCGTTTCTCACCAACCACTGGCTGCACGCCGGCCATGCCGCTCTCAACCTGGTCTTCCTCTACCTACCCTTGGTCCACGGCTGGGCGTTCCTCTCCCCCGCCCCGCCCCCCCCCCCCCCGGGC
>CAZDYB010000606.1:0-1873 GCA_964509045.1 uncultured Akkermansia sp. | reverse complement strand
CCCACTTCCCCATGAAACTCGTCATCCCCGGTGGATCCGGCCAACTCGGCACCGCTGTTGCGCGGCACTTCCACAACGCAGGCCATCAAGTCACCGTCCTTTCCCGCAACCCACGCCCGGCATCCTGGCAAGTCGTCCCCTGGGACGGCGTCACCCGGGGCGACTGGTTCCATGAGGTCGACGGTGCCGATGCCGTCCTCAATCTCGCCGGGCACACCGTCAACTGTCGTTACCACCCGGCAAACCGGCGTCGCATCCTCGAATCCCGCGTCGAATCGACCCGCATTGTTGGCCAAGCGATTGCCGCCGCGCGCAACCCTCCCCCGGTTTGGCTCCAGGCCGCCACCGCCACCCTTTATGCCCATCGCTACGATGCCCCCAACGACGATTTCACCGGCATCATTGGCGGACAGGAACCCGAGCTCCCCGAAACCTGGCGCTTCAGCCTCGATGTCGCGAAAGCGTGGGAACAGGCGTTGACCGAGGCCCGGACACCCCGCACCCGCAAGGTGATCCTGCGATCTGCGATGGTGATGACCCCGGATGCCGGAGGGGTGTTCGACACGCTCCTGCGCCTGGTGCGATTCGGCCTGGGTGGCCGGGTCGGCGATGGCCGTCAATTCGTTTCCTGGATCCACGAAACCGACTTTCTGGCCGCCCTCGGATTCCTCATCGCACACCCGGAACTTTCCGGTCCCGTCAACCTTGCCGCCCCGGGTCCACTCCCCCACTCGGAATTCATGGGTGCACTGCGTCAGGCGTGGGGCATGCCGATCGGACTGCCCGCCACCCGCTGGATGCTGGAGATCGGCGCTTTCCTGCTCCGGACCGAAAGCGAACTCGTTCTCAAGAGCCGCCGCGTTGTCCCGCAGCGCCTGACTGACGCTGGTTTCCACTTCGAGTTCCCGGAATGGCCCGCCGCCGCGGCCGACCTATGCCGCTCCGTACGCGACCGCGGCTGACCCTTCCAACCCGTCGCAGGGCATGGGACTCCCACCAATCCCCGCCCCACACCCTCAGCCGGAATCGTGCAGTCGGATCGTTCGTCCCGGCTGGATCTTCTTCCGCAATGCCGTCGTCGTTCGCTCGTCATCCCGCACTGCGGGACGCGTTGCTCACTCCCCGGCCTGCGAAAGAATCTGCTGCGCCGTCACTCCCCTCCCAACTGCCGGGTTCCAGCTCAATGTTGGACAGAGGCCGCCAGGTACTCGAGCAACCCGCGCAGGTCTTCCGCCGCCAGACTCTCGAATCCGGCCGGCATGATCGATTGCTCCGAGCCTTCCAGTCGCTCGATATCCTTTCTTTGGATCACATGCTTCTGCCCGGCCGTATCCAGGATCTCCACCGTGGTCTGGGTCTCCGTTTCCAACCGTCCCGAAAACGCCTCTCCATCCCGCGTGGTCACCGTCCAAAGCCGGAAGTTCGCTTCCACCGACCGGTTGGGATCCAGGATATCGATCAGGATCTCGCCCCGTTCACGCGCGCCGATCCCGGTGAGTTCCGGTCCGATCCTTCCACCGGCCCCATCCAGGACATGGCAGGCGGCACAGTTTGCGATGTAAGCGGCCTTGCCCCGGGCAATATCCCCCTTCTCCCGCGACAACGGCAGCAAACGCTTCACGATCTCCTCCCGATCCGCCGACACCACCCCGGCGCCTGCGGACAGCCGGGTGGCGCGTTCCGCCAACGCCCGATTGCCATTCACCTTCAGCTGGGTCCATTGATCCGCCCCGATGTCGCCCCGCGAGATCTTACCCTGCTCCACCGCATCGAGGAGGTTGCCGGCCCATTCCACCCGACGCATCAGGGTGAACACTGCGGCACGTTGCACCGCGGGCGTGAACTCACCCCATCGCCCCAGCAACGCCGCGGG
>CAZDYB010000605.1:0-3177 GCA_964509045.1 uncultured Akkermansia sp. | reverse complement strand
AGTACATCGTATTTGGCTTAGGTAAGCTGACATCCATCGTAGGCGGCAATCAGATGCTTCAGGATGCGCCGGTGCGGGCTGGTGCCAATGCCAATGAGAATCCCACGACCTCCTACCAGCGCTATGGCGTGGTGTTCCTCGTGGACGACAGTGGCCCGGCCTCGTCCCGTAAAGCCCGGTTCGTTGGAGCCTGTGCCTTCACTGGCAATGGCATCACGACAGCCGAAGGCGATCTGCAGCAGTACTACGCGAACTGATTCCCTTCGGGAGTGGTATTGATGTGAATGGGGCGCCTGCCCGTGAGCGGGCAGGCGCCTTGTCTTTGCAGGACTCTGCGTTCACGGCGGCGGGGAAGGGCGTCCGGCAATCGGACGCTGGAAGGGGAGCCCATGCGGAACAATTTCAAGCGGAGAAGGCTCGCAGCAGCATTGACCCTGCTCGAGTTGGTGGTGGTGGTGGCCATCCTGGCGTTCATGGCGGGTCTGGTGGCCTACAGTCTGAGTCCTAGCTCACTCTTGTTTGCTGGCGCCGGCGGCAACAAGACCGCGGGGCACATTGCGACCGAGGCGACCCTCGGCCGGATCAAATCAGCCATCTACGGATCCATGGACAGCCCCGGCTACTGGCGGGACATGAACCAGGACATGTGGTTTTTCCCGCGGTATCTGGAGTGGCTCAGCCGTCCTCCCTCGGATGCGGCGGATGTCTGGGGAGCAAGTCCCGAGGCAGCGGCTTATTTCTATGCGATGCAGGCCTACAGCCCGACACGGCGGGTCGGTTGGCGTGGTCCCTATCTTCAGTTCCAGGGCGGACCGATTCCAGTGATTCCAGCCCGGGGTTATACCTCCCGGCTGAGTGGTGGCGGGGTGTATCGGGCGCCGATTGATGCATGGGGCAATCCCATCGTGATGCAGTGGCCATCCGACTATTTTGGTCTTGGTGCGGTGGATTTCGGAGATGCCCGGGGTGACGCCGCCATGGCCTTGTATGTGGCGGAGAACTCGCGGTTGGTTTCGCCTGGGCCGGACGGAATCCTGCAGACGGAGCTCAACATCACCGGGTTGCAGACCTATGCGGACTTCCAGGTCAACCCGGGTTTGGCGGGCGACGACGTGGTGATCTGGTTGCAGCACTAGAGTCCAATTTCATGACCCTGAATCCATCCATCCATCCGGACTCCGAACAGCGGGGAATGACGCTGCTCGAGTTGCTGGTGGTGGTGGCGATCCTGGCGGTGTTGGCAACAGTGGCGATCCAGTCGACGTCGGATCTGGCAAACCAGACGCGATATGAGTCCACGCAGAAGTCGCTGACGAGCTTCAGGGATGTGGTTCTGGGTCCTGGAAATCAGGTGGCCCCGGACGGAACTCCCCTGGTGACAGGTTATGTGGCGGACATGGGGAGGCCACCCCGGTCCACCCTCCTGTTCCATCCTGATCTGGGTGGCCTCTATGATCTCGGAGAGCTGTATTCGGAGACACTTCCTGGGGGTCTACGGCCCTATGGGCTTTATCCTGCGACGTCGGCCAACACCTCACAGACCCTGATCACAGGGGTCAGTTTGAACAGTCTTTTGGTGAGTTCCACGTTGAGGGTGCCTGCGGGGTGGCGCGGGCCGTATCTCAGGAAGCCTGGCTCTGAAGTGACCTTGGTGGATGGATGGAGCAAGCCGCTGGTGAGCCGGTTGGACATGGGAAGCAGCCTTGGGGAGATCAATGCGTGGCCAACGATGCTGTTGGCTTTTCGAACGAATTCGAGCAGTCAGCCGTTCAGTCTTCCGGAGGACCCATTTTACACGGCGGTTACCGATGCCGGGCGGGATGTGGTGGGATTGTTCAGCCAATCTGGATTCGACGGTGCGCCGACCACGGCGGACGCGTATTCCGGGCGTTTCTATTCCGGGATCCAGACCAATGAGTATCAGGTGCCATTGACCGTCACCGTGAACTGCGCGTCGACGACCCTTCCGTTGGGAACGACCAACTATGTATTGGTGATGATCTATGGACCCAATCCGTCGATGTCGAGCGACAACCGGCCACTGCGGGTCTGGGCCCAGCAATCGCCCTATGTCAGTTTCAATACCACCTTCAGTTTCGACGGAGCCAACTCGCCGACCATCGGGACCCGGGTGATCCGGGCCGTCGTTCGGTTGAGTTCCACCGCCTACGTGTATTCGCGGGTGATCTATTTCCCGGTTCGTCCTGGAGTGCAGAACATCAACATCCCCCTCCCATGACCCTTCCGTTCTTCAATCTGGGATCCCGAAGCGATTCGATCACGTTGCTGTTGATCACGCCCACCCGGCTGATCCGGGCTGACTTTGACGGGAGGAAGGAGTGGCAGTTGCGTCAGATCTGGGAGGCCAGGGCGCCGGCGGGAGAGACCCTGCCGGTGTTGGTGGAGGCGGCATTCCTGCTGGGTCCACCGGTCCGGGTGGGAGTCTATGTCCTGGCGTCGGGTGTCTCGACGCAGGTCTTGCAGGTACCCGGCGGAAAGGTGGCCGGGTTGGAGGGGGCCGAATTGTCGAATGCCTTGAGCTTTGAAGCAGAGGCGCTCTCCGGGATCAATCCATTCGATTCGGCACTGTCGGCGGTGGCATCGGGGGGATCGGGATCAGAACGGAGTTTTTGGGTGACCCAGATGTCCCAGGCGGATTTGGTCCAGATCCAGGCCGGATTGGACCAGCGGAAGGCCTCACTGCGCGGAGTGGTGCATCCGGGTGGTCTGCTGCGGCCCGTGGGCCATACCACGACCGGATGGCAACGGGTGGAGTTGTGGAACGATGTGGTGATGTGCATCGATGGCAGTGCGCCGGCATCGCCCCGCACGCTGGTGGTGGGATCGGCTCCATCCCGCGGCATGTGGCGTGCGCAGGTCGACCAGTGGATGGGCAGTCTGCCCGCCGAGCGTGGGATGATGGTGGCGGACAGTTCCCTGATACAGTACGCGGATGGACCGAGCGTCTCGTTGGACGAGGAGATGGTCCTGAAGACCTGGCTGCAGGAATGGGTGCTGGAGTTGATGGGGGATCGCGTCCGGGTTCCCCTGGTGAAGCCGCTTCCGAGGCCGATCCCGGACACGCAACGGGTGGCGATTGCTGCGACCTTGGCGCTGATGGCGGGGGCTGTATGTGTCGGGCACTACTTCTTCCTCCAGCATCGCGAGAAGGTTTTG
>CAZDYB010000604.1:0-3179 GCA_964509045.1 uncultured Akkermansia sp. | reverse complement strand
CGAAAGAATCTGCTGCGCCGCCACTTCCCTCCCAACTGCATCGTTCCGGCTCAGGCGACCGGCGTTTTCCGGCGCGGGGTTTTCCAGGCTGGGTGCAGAAGTCCCATTCCATGGCGACGACAATTGCCCCAAGCTTCAGGAATACGCATGGCTGGCCACGTTTCCCTCCGCGACCAAAGCGCTGGCATCCTGATCGTCGAAGACGATCCGGAACAGGTCCGACTGTACACCAAGATCCTGCGCAGCCACCGCCTCACGGTGGTTTCACGCGCGAGCGAAGCCCTGCATTGCCTGCACGGGATCCGACCCGATCTGGTCATCCTCGACCATGTGTTGGCGGGCGGGGAATCCGGCCTGGATTTCCTCCCGCGCTTCAAGGAATTCGCGGCCCATGTACCGGTGATCGTGATTTCCGGCACGCTGGATGTACGGGAACAACTCGCCGCGCTTCAGGGACCGCTCGCCGCGCATTACGTGCTGGAAAAACCGGTGCATCTCGAACAGTTCGAAACCGCCGTCGCCGAGGCGCTGGCCCACTGCGGTCTCGGCGAAGTGGTCGCCCAACTCAAGTCCATCGAACGTCTGGAAAAGGACTCGGCCACCGAACCCGAACGTCGCTACACCGACCGCCTCACGCGCCAACACGACCTCCTGAACCACTTCCGGCAAGGCGCCCCGGACCCCTCGATCGCCGGCCTCGCCCGACGGTATCAGGTCGACCGCAAAACCATCCGGCGCGACCTCCAGGAACTGGTCCGGCGCGGCCAACTCCCCGCCAGCGTCCTGCCGGAAGAGGAGTAGGTCGCCGCTCCTACGGGAGGCCGAAGGCTTCGGCACCGATGCGGCAGGACGGGCGCGTAAGTCTCATTCCCGAAGACATGGTCAACCGCACAAGGTCGCACCATGACCACGTTCTCCCATGCCTTCCCCGCACACCGCCGCTGGATTCCCTGGTTGCTGATGGTTGTGGGCCTGCTCTTCGGCCTGACCTCCGCGCAGGCTGAAATCCGACGCCTCAGGCTGACCGGCATCGTGCCAGCGCAGGTCCAACCCAGCCCGCTGCCCCCAAATACCATCGTGGGTCACTACCAGGAAATCATCGAGGGCGACCGCTTCGAGGCGATCCTCGTCTACGACGACGCGATCGAGGACATCAACGGGGTGACGTGGGCCAGCCTCGGCGGGTATGGGGAATACCCGGGCGCACTGAAGAAGATCGAGATCACCTTCTTTTCGCCGCAGGGCGTGCGCCGCGACATTGGCGCCTACGCCTACGAAGGATCGGTGCTGATCATGGATCGCTTTACCGGCGCACCCTACATCCCCCACCAACCCGCGGGGGGTGACTACACGCGACTGACCTTTGCCGGGGGCCGCAAGGTCGGTCTGGCCCCGATGCCGATCCGGGATCGTCATTTCCTCGCCGGCTTGATCCTGCCCGGCATGAGTTCGATCGATGTCACGTTCCTGCACGAGGAGCGACATGTGTTCTCTGGCAAGGTCGAGGGCCCCAGCCTGCAGGACGGCCTGACCCTGGGACACGCCTTGCAGACCAGTCAGCCCGGACAAACCCTGGAGATCCTCAATTACCTTCTCCACGATCCGACCCATCGCACGGACGACACCCGGGGACGCAGCACCATCACCCTCTCCCTCCTGTCGCAGAACCCCGAATCCCCCGAAGCCTTTCTGGTCAAGCAGACCGTCCTCTCCATCCAGGCCGTCGCCGAAGTCCCCGGCATCCCCACAACTCCGTCGTGCCCGCAGATTCGCCCGCGCGGGTTTGTGTCGCCCGTCCTTCCAGAGGGGCAGAAGGAATTCGAACTGATCATCCCCGCAGCCCCGCCCGCCGGAGAATCCATCACCGTCCCGCTGGCCGTGTTTCCCCCAGGCATCATCACCGCTCCGGTTGCCGTCACCTTTCAGGCAGGCGAACGCCGCAAGCTGTTCACCGTGGAAATCCAGCCGGGCAACGGAGGCAGCAGCGTGACACTCCGGGCCGGCACCGCGGACTGCTACGGGCTGTTCACCCTGGGATTGGAACAGGTGGAACCACCCAAGGCGGTCAAGCTGGAGTTCTTCCCCGCCGAAACGGATGGCGGCCGTCCAGTCCTTGGACTGGTGACCTTCGACCGCCCGGCCGGCGTCGATGGCGGCCCCGAATTCCATGTGCGCTTCTCGCCCGATGAACCAGGGGCGCCTCCGTCGGTCTCCAGCCGGTTGCCAGCCGGGGCCCGTGGCGCGTTCTTCAACGTCCAGACCACCACCCGCCCGCAGACCACGACCTACACCGGCGAACTGCTCGTCGGTGAATCCGAGACCCACCTCCGGGCCACACTCACGGTCCTCGCACCGGAACCGTCGGCACTGCTGGATCGACTGACAGTCAGTCAGGCCGGCGTCCGCGAAACGGAAAGCACCCTGGCCACCGTCTTCCTCCTTCACCCCGCCCCGGACGGCGGCGTGGAACTGGCACTGTCAGCCAGTTCCACCGACGTGACACTGCCCGCATCGGTGACCGTCCCCGCCGGACGCAATTCCGTGTCGTTTAACGTCACCACGAAGGATGTCGACACCGTGACACTGGTCGAACTCGGCGCGCGCCTCGGCAGCGAAGCGGTCTTCACCCGCCTCACCGTCTTTCCTGATGCACCCCGGCCCGTGCTCCTTTCGCTGACCGTCGCCCCACGAAAGGTGACCGACGCCGCCACCGCCATCGGTACGTTGACCATCAGCGCCGCCCCAGTCACCGAACCGGTGAAAGTGATGCTGAAATCCTTCAGCCGCGACCTGATCCTGCCCGATGAAGTGGAGGTGGCGTTCGGTCAGACCTCCGCGTCGTTCCCGGTGGCAACGCGACTCGTGAGCCGCGAGACCCGCGCCGTCATCATCGCCACCCTCGACGGCCGAACCAGCACGGCTGTCGTGGATCTCGACCCCTCTCTGTTGCCCCGCCTCCAGTCGATGACCCTGGACGATTCTGCTCCCGCCCAGGGCAGCACCGTGACGGCCCGCGTCCAGCTGGACCGCCTTGCTCCCGCTGGCGGTTCGTTCGTGACACTCGCGGGGCGTCCGATGGGAACGCTGGGGCTGCCCGCCAGTGTCACGGTGCCCGCCGGTGAATCCGTGGCGACCTTCCCGGTGAACGTGGAAGCGGATCCGCTGGGGGAATCCCACAT
>CAZDYB010000603.1:0-3198 GCA_964509045.1 uncultured Akkermansia sp. | reverse complement strand
ATCCGCGACGTCAGCATCGGACAATATCCCCGGGCCATGAACCCGGCAGGCCTTGATGTCCTGAGCGTGACCCACGAAGTCGACGGCCAAAACCGCCGACACATCATCCATCCCATGGAAGGCTGGTTCGCCTGGCCCTCGGACCGCAATGCACGCATCGCCGAATGGCATCTCGCCATCCGCAATGCCGTCGCCCGGGTCAACGGACACGAGCCTGCATTCACCCCCAGACATCAGGTCGGAATGCCCCCCGGACATCCGGCCCTGGCCGTAGGCATGTTCGCGGTGTTTCTCATCCCTTTCCTGTTCCCAATCCTCTTCATCTTCCTGAGCGGAAAGTTCCCTTCCCCCACCCTCATCGTTCCCATCGTCCTCGGCCTGGCCGCCGCGCTCGGGGTGGCCATCCGCATCAACCGGTCCCGTCCCGCCTTCGCTGACAACGACGGGGCAACGCCGTCAACGGGTCCCTGGGCGCGGATCATCGGCATCCTCCTGCTGCTCACCGGCCTCACGCTCCCCATCGTGATCCCGGGCAGAAACTCCTCTTCCCAACACCTCGAATCCGCCCACCTCCAGAGGGAATTGCGGATCGCTCAATTGGAGGAATCCCGACTCCAGCATCTTCTCCTCGCCCCCACCGCATCCGAAATCATGGCGAGCCAGCATGCCCGCCAACTGGCCGCCACCGCCGAGCACCGCAAAAACCTCGAGCGTTCGCTCGGTCAAGGGTTCCCCCGATCACCCCGATTGCTCGATCTTCTCCCCTCCCTTCCCCTGTTCCTCGCCGGGACACTCCTCCTGATCCGTCCCCGTGGATCGAAATCGGCCGTTCCACCACGGCGTTGGATGCAATGGAGCGGTGCCGCCTGCTTGGTTCTGGGCACTCCCCTGCTCGCCTACGGCGTCTGGATCGGAGTTCAGGTCGCCAATGACTCCAGTTGGAACCCCACTCCTGGCGAAGCCGTCCTGGCCTTTGGCACCTGGATCGGAAGTGTCGTGCTGACAGGCCTGGGTGCCGTCCTGCTCGCACTCGCCCGACCCCATGCCTCCCATTCGTGGCGCGTCATCCTCCCTTTGGCATCCACCGCCCTCATTGCTTCCATCGCCGTTGCCGGGCTACTGAACAAACCCCGCTTCCTTCCCGGCTTCGCCACTGCCCCACCGCAGGGCATCCACCGGGTCGCCATCGAACCCCTGCGCCAGGAAGGGAATCGGATCATCGTCCGCATCGTCGCCTCGGTCCTCGACAACCCGCTCCAACTCCGGTTCGCCCTCGACGGTCCCACCC
The DNA here is from genome assembly GCA_964509045.1 of uncultured Akkermansia sp. Taxonomy (GTDB): domain Bacteria; phylum Verrucomicrobiota; class Verrucomicrobiia; order Limisphaerales; family UBA9464; genus UBA6176. Next base: position 1,910 of record CAZDYB010000603.1, on the reverse strand, counting down.
TTCCCGATTCCGTCCTCGATCAACTCGCGCTCCATCGCGACCCCCCCTTCGCCGAAGCCCGTTCCGGTCAACCCTTGGGAAACCGCCCCATCCGAATCGTCCCCAAGGGCGACCATGTCTGGGAGGTCGCACTCGTGTTCCCCAGCGAAGCCGCTGCCGTCGAGACCTACCGGAACCTTCAGCCCCAGGAATGGTCCCGCCCCGGACTCGGCACCCTGCCCCTCTTCGAAACCGTGGTGTCCGACGGCCGGACCTACCGCGCCCACATCGACATGGGGCCCATCCAGACCATGGGTTCTCCCAGTTGGATTTCGATTACCGGCCACAGCCTCGTGGAAGAAACCTCGATCCAACTGAATTGGACCCTCTCCACCCGTTCCCCCGGACAGGTCCAGTTCGGCCTCGGCTCCCGACTGTCCTCCGTCCCGACAGCCTTGCCGCTCCCACAAGGACAAGTCATCCAGGTCAACATCGACCGAGTGTCCAGGGACCGGGTCCGCATCCGGACAATGCTGCCCGGCAAAGCCGTCACCTTCGAGACCGATGGGGATTACAGTTCGATTGTCCGTACAGTCCTGGGCTCCGTCTCCTGGAGCGCCCATGGATCGACGTCCGACCTCTTCGAATTGTGCCGGATCGACGGTGAACCGCTCCAGATGCGGATCCATCCGATCCCATCAAACACCACCACCACGCCCCGATGGCGTCTGATCCTGATCGTTCTTCCGCTGCTGGTGCTGCTGACCCTGATCGGACTCGGCCTGGCCCTGATCGTCGGTGGACGCGCCCGCAAGGTGGCGACCATCCTTGGCATCCTCCTGCTGTTGCTGATCGTTCCCGCCGTGCTCATCGGCGGAACCCTGTGGGTCTCCCGCTCCAATCCCACGCCGCCCATCACCCCGGTACCCGTCGAATTCCTGACCCAGTGAGCTCCGAGCCTTCCCATCACTTCGTCACCACCCGTTGGACCCGGGTGATGGCCGCCCGCGGGGATTCTGAATCCGCCCGGACCGCTTTGGCCGAACTGTGTTCCGCCTACTATGGACCGGTCGTCGCCTTCCTCACCCACACCGGATGTCACCCGGAGGAACCGCGCGAAGTCGCCCATGAATTCTTCGCCTCCCTGCTGGCCCGGCACGGGGTGTCCGGCGCGGATCCCGAGCGCGGGCGTTTCCGTTCCTACCTGTTGGGCGCGCTGAAACACTTCATCGTCAATCGTCGCCTCCATGCCTCGCGCGAGAAGCGCGGCGGAATGGCCGATCACCTCCCCATCGGTTCCTCCACCGACACCAGTCCCGAACTCAATCCCGCCGCTGAATCCCCGCACCTGGAAGCGATGTTCGATCATCACTGGGCCATGGCGGTGGTGGAACGCGCCCTCGCACTCGAAGAGTCCGAAGCCCTCGCCGCCGGTGCCGCCGATCAGTTCCACGCCCTCAAACCCTGGCTTTCGTTCGAGTCCGATCCCGGTTCCCACGCCGTCGCCGCCTCGCGACTCGGCATCACCGAAGGCGCCGTGCGGGTCGCCATCCATCGCCTTCGCCGCCGTTTCCGGGAACGGGTCCGCGCCGAGATCGCCCAGACCCTGCCGGCCGGCGAAGAAGTGGATGCCGAACTCCGACACCTCATCGAAGCCATCGCGACCCCGCCACATCCGTAGCGCCGATGCGGAACCGGGATCCCGGCGGCACGTCACGGATGCCTGGCCTGGCCCGGTCACAACCCGCCTCCCCCATCCGTCTGGCAATCGGTTGCGAACCCGGATAACGACGGATCTCCACATGCGTCGCCCAACACCTCTCGGCACCACCGCGCTTTGGCTCCGGATCTTTGCGCTGTGCATCGCATGGGTTGGAATGGACGAGGGAACCCTTGCCACCCCTGCCCGATCCAGCATCCGCTCCCACGCC
>CAZDYB010000602.1:0-3207 GCA_964509045.1 uncultured Akkermansia sp. | reverse complement strand
CATACCTCCCACAAGACCCACCAGTCCCACACGTCCCACAGGTCCCACTGGTCCCACCGGACCCACCCACCCACCCACCCACCCCCTACCCACCCCCTACCCACCCCTGCTCTGCCGTCGCACCCTCGTCATCCTCTCCCTCAATCCCCCTTCCCTCACAAAGTCCTCCTCCAATCTCCGGATCTGTCGTCGCAGCAGATACGTGGCTTGGTGCACCAGGCAGATCGTCAGGTTGGCCACCACTTCACCGGACCGGGTCTCCACAAATTCCCGTACCCGTTCATAGCCAAAATCCCGTTCACAACCCATCCGCCTCACGTATTGCGCCTCCCGCGAATCCGACTCCCACACCTTCAGATCCCGCACCCGCAGGTAGTCCCGGTAATCCTCCAACAACTCCTCCAGACTCGCCTTCGCCACGTTCGTCAGCTTGAGCTCCATCTCCTTCGATGTCCCCGATGCACAACTTCCTTCCAGGATGTTCTGCTTCCCGGACCTCGCCGCCTGCACCATCTGGTCCCGGGTCCGGTCGCCCCTCACCAGAAAACGATCCACAAAACGCACCGTCACATCGTAGATCACCACCGCCTTCCGATAGGAAAGCAGTTCCTGATAGTGGCCGTGGGGAGGGATGAATCCAGGATCGTCAGTCATGGGTTTGCCCCATGACCCTCGTCAACCACCCGTCCATCCGCCAGCGCCGGACAATGCCCCCTTACTTCGCCAACTCAGCCCGCGCCGCCGTCGCCAGCTTCTTCAATCCCGCCGCCGACTTCGCCTCCAGATAACAACGGATCAACGGCTCCGTCCCCGATGCCCGGAACGCCACCCATTCGTCGTCCGGCAACACGAACTTGAACCCGTCCGTCGTGATGAACTGCTTCACCACCTTCCCCCCAAACCTCTCCATCCCTCCCGCCAACCGCTTCAACAACGCTTCCTTCCGTTCCGCCGGAACCGCCACGTTGATCCGATCCGTGTGGAACTCTCCCGCCTGGCGCGCCAGATCCGCCAAAACCTTCCCCAACGGACGCCGCTCCACCGCCACCAACTCCGCCATCAACAGGCACGCCAAGATCCCGTCCTTCTCCGGCACATGCCCCTTCACACTCAATCCCCCCGATTCCTCCCCACCCACAATCACCGCCTCCGACTCCATCAACGCCCCGATGTACTTGAATCCCACCGGCGTCTCATGCAACGGCACCCCCAGCAACCGCGCCACCGCATCCACCTGGTGACTCGTCGGCACCGTCCGCACCACCGACCCCGTCCATCCCCGGTTCTTCTTCAGGTGATACAATGCCAACGCCAGAATCTGGTTCGGCGTCAGCCAGGTACCGTCCCGGTCCACTATCCCGAACCGGTCCGCATCCCCATCCAATCCCAACCCCAACTGCGCCTTCCCAGCCAGGATCGCCTCACGCGCCTCCGACATCCCCTCGGCATTGGGTTCCGGATGATGCCCCCCGAACGAGGGATTCAACACGTCATGAAACCGGAGCACCCGCGCCCCGCCATCTTCCTCCAACAACGTGTCCAGGTACCCCCGACCCGTACCGTACATCAACTCCACCGCCACCTTCAGCTTCGCCTTACGGATCGACTCGAAATCAATCAGCCGCCGGATCTGCTTCAGATAGGCAGGCGCTGGATCAAACGACTTGCAGCCATACGTGCCCACGATCGCCGCCGCAAAACCCCATCCCGATTCCTGCCGCATCCGGATGTTGGCCTCGACCTGCCGCGTCACCTCCGGCGGCGCGGCCGCACCGTTGCTCACCGAAAACTTCAACCCCTGATACTCGGCCGGATTATGACTCGCCGTCATGTTGATCCCGCCAATCGCCTTCTTCACCCGGATCGCATGCGCAATCACCGGGGTCGGTGCATCCCGTTCGCACAACAATGGGATCAATCCGTTTGCCGCCAGCACCTCCGCCACCGCCAACGCAAACTCCCGCCCCAGAAACCGCGTGTCATGGCCCAACACCACCACCGGCTTGCGCCCATGGATCTCCGAACCCGGCCGGTCCAGTTCCGATCTCCAGAAGTCCGCCACCCCCTGGGCCGCCACCCGCACGTTCTCGAAGGTGAAATCGCGGGCAATCAATCCCCGCCAACCGCTGGTGCCAAACTTGATGGATGTGGACATGGTCTGTGAACGTTGGATCTCGAACCGTGATTTCCCGCGCTTTCCCGCACTCAACCCGACCTTCAACGGCGCCAGTCAAAGGCCTTCTTCTTCACCGCATACAGGTACCCCACCAAAAGGATCCCCATGAAGGACAGCATCCCACCCAACACCAGGCTCGCCTGCCCTTTCACCATGTCCCGATACGAAACCGCCCACGGATACATGAACACCACCTCGATATCGAACAGCACGAACAACAACGCCACCAGATAGAACTTCACCGACAATCGCGCCGATCCTTCACCCTCCGGCAACATGCCGCATTCATACGGGGAATCCTTCACCTTGGTCCGACGCCCCAGCTTCCCCGCCACCACCGAGAATGCCAGCGTCCCACCCGCAAACCCGACCACCACCAAAAGCAGGATCAGAACCGGAAAATACTGCTGTAGTTGCGAACTCATGCCCGCACCAAGGCTACGGAGCATCCCTCCCATGGCAAGCCGCTTCCCTCCCCGATTCCCCGGACAACCCGACTGTCCGTACCGGCCCGATTCTCTTGGGGCGGGAACCCGTTGCCCTCATCCCCCACACCAAACTCCTGTTCCCCACATCATTGGCCTCTCCACCGACCTGCAGTACCGTGCCCACGTGCCGAGCAAGTATTACGTGGAGGGCCAGGGTCGCGCCGAAGGCGTCGAGGACCTGTTCGCCGCCATCGCTCCCCGTTACGACCTCATCAACGACCTACAGAGCCTCGGCCTGCATCGGCACTGGAAATCGCGACTGATCCGCCTGGCAAAGATCCAACCAGGCGAACGCGCCCTGGACGTGTGCTGCGGCACCGGTGATGTCGCCCTCGCCCTCGAAAAGGCCGGGGCCAGGGTCACCGGCCTCGACTTCAGCGAACCCATGCTCGCCGTCGCCAGAAAACGCAGTGCCGGCTCCGCCATCGACTGGCACCAGGGCGATGCCCTCGCGCTGCCGTTCCCCGACGAAACCTTCGACGTCGTCTCCGTGGCCTATGGCCTGCGGAACATGTCCGATGTCGACGTCGGCCTGAGGGAACT